>JBQCCT010000316.1:0-3549 GCA_051961955.1 Solirubrobacterales bacterium | reverse complement strand
GCCGGCGAAGTCTTCGCCTGGAGCGGGGGAGGGCTGGTGCCGAGCGAATTGCCTCCCGAACCGGAACCGGTGGGCGGCATCGTCGGCGTGCTCGGCGCCTCGGCGTCCGGCGACGTCGTCTACTACCAGGACGCGGAGGGGCTGAAGCGGTGGCGGAACGGCGTCAGCACCACGATCGTGGCGGGCCCCGAGGCGGCGGCGCCGAGCGACTGGCCCGCGGCCACCGGGACCGCGCGGGTCAGCGCCGACGGCGAGCACCTCGCCTTCCTCTCGGCCGCCGAGATCCCCCCCTTCGACAACGTCGACGCCGGCACCGGGGAACCCGACACCGAGCTCTACGTGTACGGCCCGCCGCCGGGCGGCGGCGCCCCACGCCTCCTCTGCGCCTCCTGCAACCCGACCGGCGAACGCCCGCAGGGCTCGGCCTCGATTCCCGGCGCGGTCGCCAACGGCTCGACCGTCCTCTACAAGCCCCGGGTGCTGAGCGCGGGCGGCAACCGCATCTTCTTCGACTCCGCCGACCGGCTCGTCACCCCGGACACCGACGCCCGGCCCGACGTCTATGAGTGGGAGGCTGACGGCGTCGGCGACTGCAGCCGCTCGCCCGGCTGCATCGGCCTCGTCTCCGGAGGTCGCGGCGAAGGCGGGCGCTTCCTCGACGCCTCCGCCGACGGCCGCGACGCCTTCTTCCTCACCGGCGAATCGCTGGTCGGCGCCGACCCCGGCTCGATCGACGTCTACGACGCCCGCATCGGCGGCGGCTTCCCCGAACCCGAAGCGCCGTTCATCTGCAAGGGCGACGCCTGCCAGTCGCTTCCCTCACCGCCCGAAGACCCGGCTCCCGCCACCCTCGTCCCGACCGCCGGCAACCCGCCGCTGAAGATCGAAAGGCCGAAGGGCGGGAAGCATGCCTGCCGCAACGGCAAGGTCCGCCGCCATGGCCGCTGCCTCAAGCCGCACAACCACCGCCGCGGAGGGCGCCGGTGAAGGGCTGGACGATCGCCATGCTGACCGTTGCTTGCCTCTGCCTGCCGGCCTCAGCCGGGGCATTCGCCATCTCCAGCTTCCAGGCCACTGTCCACGGGCAAGGCCAGACGCTCGACACCCAGGCGGGATCGCATCCGGTGGCGCTGGAGATGAGCGTCAGCCTGCAGCCCGAAGGGAGCGGGCCGTTTGGCGAAGGAGACCTGCGGGACCTGTCGTTGGAAATGCCGCCGGGGCTGATCGAAAACCCGACCGTGGTGCCCGTCTGCCAGCAGGCTGATTTCCTGACGCCGCGCCGGTCGCCCTGGGAAGAAGGTCGCTCCGGGGAGAGCTGCCCCGACCGCAGTCAGATCGGCACGCTCACCGTCCGCTCCTCCTACGGCGGCGGCGAAGAACGCACCTTCGGGCTCTTCAACCTGCAGCCGCCGCCGGGCGCGCCCTCGGAGCTCGGCGCCAGCCCCTATGGCGCCCCGATCGTCTTCGTGCCGACGATCCGCCAGTCCGAAGGCGAATACGGCCTGACGCTGAAGGCCCGCAACGTGCCGCAGCTGGTCGGCATCACCGACCTCGACCTGTCGATCTGGGGCGTGCCCTGGAGCCTCGTCCACAACGATCAGCGGGGGGACTGCCTGAACGAGGCCGAACCGGGCTTCGGCTGGGCGAAATGCTCGGTCGGGCGTTCGGGCAAAGTCGAAAACACCCCGCGCGCCTACCTCACCCTGCCGACCTCCTGCGAAGGCCCGCTCGCCTTCCACGCCGCTGCGACCGCGTGGCAGGGCGGCGCCGACGGTCGCGCGGCCGCCGCCGCGGCGCTGGGCGAATGCGAATCCCTCGCCTTCGAACCGCACCCCTTCGGCCAGCTCTCCGACCCGCGCACGACCTCGCCCTCCGGCTACGCCTTCGAAATCGGCGTCGACGACTCGGGCGTCATCGACCCGACGGAGCGCTCGCCGAGCGCGGTGCGAAAGGCGGTCGTCGCCCTGCCGGAAGGGGTGACGGTCAACCCCTCGGTGGGGGCGGGGCTGGGCGTCTGCGAGCCGGCGCAGTACGAAGCCGAGACCGCCGCCAGCCCACCCGGCGCCGGCTGCCCGAACGAAGCGAAGATCGGCGACTTCGAGGTCCACACCCCGCTCGTCGCCGGCCCGGTGGAAGGCTCGATGTTCCTCGCCACGCCCCACCGCAACCCGTTCGGCACGCTTATCGCCCTCTACCTGGTGGCCAAGCAGCCGCAGCGGGGGATCCTGGTCAAGGTGGCGGGGAAGGTCGAAGCCGACCCGGCGACGGGTCGCCTCACCGCGACCTTCGACCGGCTGCCGCAGCTGCCCTACTCGAGCCTCGTGGTGCACTTCCGCGAAGGGCAGCGCAGCCCGCTGGCGACGCCGGCGACCTGCGGCCCGCACTCGACCTCGACCGACCTCACCGCCTGGCGCGACCCGAACCTCACCCGCCGCACCGAATCGACGGTGGCGATCGAAGCGGGCGTCGGCGGCGGCCCCTGCCCGCAGGGCACCCCGCCCTTCGGCCCGCAGGCGAGCGGCGGCACGCTGAACAGCCGCGCCGGCGCCTACTCGCCGCTCTACCTGCACCTGATGCGCACCGACGCCGAGCAGGAGATCACCCGCTACTCGGCGATGCTGCCGCCCGGCCTGCTCGGCAGGATCGCCGGCATCCCCTACTGCCCCGAGGCGGCGATCGAAGCGGCGTGGCGCCGCAGCGGGGTCGAAGAGCTGGAACGCCCCGACTGCCCGGCGGCCTCGAAGATCGGTCACACGACCGCCGGCTACGGGGTGGGGACGGTGCTGACCTACGCGCCCGGCAACCTCTACCTGGCCGGGCCCTACCACGGCTCGACCTTCTCGGTGGTGGCGATCGACTCGGCCCTGGTCGGGCCGTTCGACCTCGGGGTGGTGATCGTCCGCTCGGCGATCCAGGTCGACCCGGCCAGCGCCCAGGTCTCGATCGACTCGGCCGGCTCGGACCCGATCCCCCACATCGTCGACGGCATCCCGATCCACCTGCGTGACGTCCGCATATATATAGACCGGCCGGAAACGACGCTCAACCCGACCAGCTGCGAACGCTCGCGGCTGGTCTCGACCCTGAACGGGTCGGGAGCCGACTTCGCCGACTCCGGCGACGACACCGTCGCCACCGCGAGCGTCCCCTTCCAGGCCTTCGACTGCGCCGGCCTCGGCTTCCGGCCCAGGCTCGGCCTGCGGCTGCGCGGCTCGACCAGGCACGGCGGCTACCCCTCGCTGCGGGTCGAAGTGCGGCCGCGCCCCGGCGACGCCAACATCGCCACCGCCCAGGTGGCGCTGCCCCCCTCGGTGTTCCTCGCCCAGGAACACATCGCGACGATCTGCACGCGCGTCCAGGAGGCTCGGGAAGCGTGTCCCGCCAGGTCGGTCTACGGCTGGGCGCGGGCCTTCACCCCGCTGCTCTCGGCGCCGCTCGAAGGGCCGGTCTTCCTGCGCAGCTCGGACAACCTGCTACCCGACCTGGTGGCCTCGCTGCGCGGCGGCGGGGTCGGGATCCGAGTCGATGTGGACGGCCGCATCGACTCCT
>JBQCCT010000315.1:0-3848 GCA_051961955.1 Solirubrobacterales bacterium | reverse complement strand
CTAGGCACCGAGATCACCGCCCGCTCCGCCGAGATGATGAGCCTGCACCCCGGCTCCCACGTAGTCGCCGCCTGGAAGGCCACCGCCACCCGCCTCATCCCCCTCGGCTAATCGTGGTTCCTTTCGCACGTACCCGGGGCGAAAGCAACCACGATTAGCCGAGGGGGATGAGGCGGGTGGCGGTGGCCTTCCAGGCGGCGACTACGTGGGAGCCGGGGTGCAGGCTCATCATCTCGGCGGAGCGGGCGGTGATCTCGGTGCCTAGCGGCTGCGGCGTGGTCAGACCGATGCGGACGCGGTTGCCGACGGGGGTGAGCGAGGCGACCTCGCCGGGCAGGCGGTTGAGCATCGAGTCTTCGGGCTCCGCCCCGGGCGGCTGCAGCGAGATCTCCCAGGGGAAGATGCTGACCGCCACCGGCCCGCTCGCCGCATCGGTGCTGCGCAGCTCGCCGCCGCCGCGCAGGCGGACCAGCGTCAGGCCGCCGGGTTCCGGCGTCGCCTCGCCGCGGAGGACGACGGCGCCGGCGAAGTCGGCGACGAAGGCCGACTGCGGCCTAGTCGAGATCTCCGCCGGCTCGCCGCTCTGGACGATGCGGCCGTGGTCGATCACCGCGATCCGCTCGGCCAGCAGTGCCGCCTCGTCGTAGGAGTGGGTGACAAGCAGGACCGGGATCGAGAGCCCGGCAAGTAGCGCGTGCAGCTCGCGCAGGGCGTCGCGGCGGCTGCCGGGGTCGAGGGCGGCGAGCGGCTCGTCGAGGAGCAGCACCCGCGGCTCGGCGGCCAGCGCCCGCGCCAGCGCAACCCGCTGGCGCTCGCCGCCGGAGAGGGAAGTGGGGCGCGCGTCGGCGAGGGCGCCGACCCCTAAGCGATCAAGCAACTCGACCGCGCGCCGCCGTCGCTCGCGCCGCGACCCGCCCATCCCGTAGGCGACGTTGCGCCAGGCGCTGAGGTTGGGAAAGAGCGCGTAGTCCTGGAAGACGACGCCGCAGCCGCGACGCTCGGCCGGAACCTCGCGGTCCGCGGCGGTGTCGAGCCAGACCTCCTCGCCGATCGCGACGCGCCCGGCGGGCGGCTGCACAAGCCCGGTGACGATGCGCAGCAGTGTCGTCTTGCCCGCCCCCGACGGCCCGGCAAGGGCGACCCGCTCTCCAGGCCCGACCCCCAACTCGACCGCAAGCTCGAACCCCCGCAGCGGCATCCGCGCCGAGATCCCCAGCGCCTCCCCACGGCTGGCGGCTTTGGTCATCGGCCCTCCGCGCCGGTGGGCGCTTCGACCGCGCGGTCGCCGCCGAGCAGCTTCACCCCGAGCAGGAGCGCCCCCGCGACCACGATCAGCACCGCCGACAGGGCCAGTGCCGCGACGAACCCGCCCGGCCGGCTGAACTCGGAGAAGATCGCCAGCGGCGCCGTCTGGGTCACGCCCTGGAGCGAGCCGGCGAAGAGCAGGGTTGCCCCGAACTCGCCCAACGCCCGCCCCCAGGCCAGCGCCAGGCCGGCGGCGAGACCCGGCCGCGCGCTCGGCACCGCCACCGTGGCGAAGACCCGGAACGGGCCGGCGCCGAGCGTCCGCGCCGCGTCCAGCAGTCGCGGGTCGAGCGCGGCGAAGGCGGCGATCGCCTGGCGCAGGAAGAAGGGGGCGGAGACGAAGATCAGGGCGACCACTACGCCCGCCGTCTGGAAGACGAGTTCGATCCCCGCCCCTTCGACCGCGTCGCCGAGGATGCCGTGCGGGCCGAGCGCCGCCAGCAGGGCGATGCCGGCGACCGCCGGTGGCATCACCAGCGGCAGCTCGATCGCGGTGAGGACGAGGGCGCGGCCGCGGAAGCGCCGCAGCGCCAGCAGGTAGGCGGCGGGAGTGCCGACGAGGATGACGATCGCGATCGCGATCAGCGTCGTCCGCAAGCTCAGCCAGAGCGCTTCCCGCGCCGCCGCTTCGCCCAGTGCGTCGAGCATCCGCCCCGGGCTGACGTCGGCGAAGATCGCCACCACCGGCAGGACGAGGAAGGCGACGGCGACCACCGCCGCCAGCAGCGCCACCAGCCCGAAGCCCGAGCGCAGTCTCATGGCGGCAGGAAGCCCGCCCGCCGCAGATCGGCCGCGCCGCGCCCGTGCAGGAGTCCGGCGAGGTAGCGGTGGGCCAGCACCGGTTCGGCGCTTGCGGTGAGGACGACGGCGGCGTAGGCGACGTCCGGCTGCAGCTTCGGCGGGATCGGCACCGTCCGCACCTGCCCCGCCACCGTCTTCGCATCGGTGACGTAGACGAAGCCAGCGTCGGCGGCGCCACTCGCCACCTTGGCCAGAACCGCCGTCACCTCCGGTTCTTCGGAGCGGACGTTGGCGAGGATCGCCTTGCGTTCGGCCGGCGGCAGGCGCCCAACTACTTCCCGCGTGTAGGCCCCGACCGGGACGCTCGGGTCGCCGATCACGATCTTCGTCCCCGGCCGCGCCAGGTCTGCCAGCGACTTCACCGACCCGTCCTCGGGAGTGACGACGACCAGCCGGTTGCGGGCAAACACCACCGGCTTCTCCGCCAGTCCTTCGCGGTGCAGTTGCGCCGGGTATTCGGTGTCGGCCGAGGCGAAGACGTCGGCCTTCGCCCCCTGCCGGATCTGCGCCGCCAGCTGGTCCGATCCCGCAAACGAGCTCCGCACCTCGGCTCCTTCGAGCGACCCCCCGTACCGTTCCAGCGCTTCCGTCAGCGAAGACGCCCCCAGCACCGTCAGCGCCGGTTGTTCCTCGCCACCGCCGCACCCCGCCAGGACCAACGTCACCGCAATCCCCACGAACAACATGTCGATGGGCCGATTTTTCGCCTTATAGGCGTATTTCGGGCCCATCGACAAATCACTCGCCGCGCTGGACCATCACCGAGGAGGCCTTGACGGTGGCGGTGGCTTTCATGCCGGGGACGAGGCCGAGCTCTTCGACCGAGTCGCGGGTGATCGCGGCGGTGACGAGGTGGGGGCCGGCCTCGATCTCGACCAGCGCCATCACGCCGTCGACCTCAACCGAGCGGATCGTGCCGGGGAAGCGGTTGCGGGCAGAGAAGGTGTCGCCGGTGGCGTGGCGGCTCGGCGCGCCGCGCAGGCGCTCCACCTCGGCGACGGGGACGCGGCGCCGGTTACGCGTGTCGCGGGTGGTCTTGATCCGGCCGGACTTGTCCCAGCGCCGCAGCGTCTCGGTGCTTACACCGAGCATCTTCGCCGCCTCGCCGATCCCGACCGTCTTGGTCCGTGCTCTCGCCATGCCTAGGCACTGTATAGGCAGATTCGGTGCACCCTAAACAGGGGTACGCGGGGCGGGTGAACTTCAAGGGCCCGCTCGAGTGCACTTCGAGCTGACTCACAGGATGGCCGACGCCCCTACCGCTTCGGCACCGTCCTCGCCGTCCAGCTCCTCCAGCGGATCTTCGCCCTGGGTCGAGCTGTTGCGCGGCGTCGCCGCGTTCCTCGCCGCCTCGCAACGGCCGGACCTGGAGCCCTGGTTAGAGGGCTTCCTTCCTTTGTACCGCTATGCGACACAAACGCAGGAAGCGCTTCAGCCGAAGCGCCGCTCAAGCGGTTGGAAGGCGCGCCACCAGCCGCGGTCGAGTTGGGCGTGCTCGACCTTCGTCAGAACCGAGCCGTCGTCATCGTGCAGCTCGTAGCTGACCACCGGTGGCTCGGACTCGGTGTCGACCTCGACGATCCGCGCCAACATCAGGTATGGGGGACAGCTCAGCCAAACCTCGTCGGGCTTGGGAAGGGATTTGACGTTCGGGGCTGCCATGGGCTTTCGGTACCCCTGCATTCGACGCGAAAACGAAGAACCATCCCCGAAATTAGGGGAAAACAGACCCTCGAATGTTC
>JBQCCT010000314.1:0-2889 GCA_051961955.1 Solirubrobacterales bacterium | reverse complement strand
GGAGGGGATTGAGCGGCCGCAGGATCTTTCCCTGATTCGCGACAAGGAGTGCGACAGCGGCCAGGGGTTCCTCTTCACGCGGCCGCTCAGCGTCCAGGACGCCGACTCGTTCTTCAGCCAGTGGCCGGCGAACCGGCGCTTCGAGATCCGCCATGAGCAGGTGGACGGCGATAGGGTGGCGGTCGATGGATCGCTGGGGCCTGACGCTGCCGCTGCCGGGGCTGACGCTCGCTGACCACGAGGAGCTGGTCAAGCGGGCCGAGGCGGCCGGCTACACCGACCTCTGGACGGGCGAGACGGCCGGGCCGGACGGCTTCACGCCGCTGGCGCTCAGCGCAGCCTGGACCGAGCGGGCGCGGTTGGGGACCGGGATCGTCGGCGTCTTCCAGCGCGGGCCGGCGCTGCTGGCGCAGCAGGCGGCGGCGCTGGCGGATGCCTCCGGCGGGCGCTTCGTGCTCGGCATCGGCGCCTCTTCGGACCGGATCGTCGAAGGCTGGAACGGGATTCCCTTTGAGCGACCGCTGAGCAAGGTGCGTGAAACGCTGGATTTCCTCGACGTGGCGCTGGCGGGCGAGCGGACGGAGTCGGGCTTCAAGCTGGAACAAAAACCGGAGTACCGGACGCCGGTCGTGCTGGCGGCGCTGCGGGGGAAGATGCTGGAGCTGGCGGTCAAGCGAGCCGACGGCGCCTTCACCAACTTTCTGCCGTTGGCGGGGCTGCCGCAGGTCGCCGCCGAGTTGGAGGGGGCGCCGGAGGGCTTCGAGTTGCTCTGCCGCTTCTTCTGCCTTCCCGGCGAGCGCGAGCAGGTCGAGCCGCTGGCCCGCTTCATGTTCTCCTCCTACATCACCGTCCCCGTCTACGCCGCCTTCTACCGCTGGCTCGGCTACGGCGAGCAGATCGAGCCGATGGTCCAGGCCTGGGAAGCAGGCGACCGCCAGGCCGCGGCCGCGGCGGCCCCCTGGGAGCTGATCGAGGACATGTTCATCTTCGGCACGCCCGAGCAGATGAAAGAGCGCCTCGCCGCCTTCGTTGCCGGCGGCATCACCCTCCCGATCCTCACCCCGATCGTTACGCCGGACAAACTCGCCGAGACGATCGACGCGCTGGCGCCGAACAGCTGAGGGACCAGCCTCACCCGGTACAGGGGGCCGGTCACTCCCCGCGGGAATTGAGTCGCGCCCCTATCGGGGCAGCTCCCGATGATGCTGCCCGCCTATGGCGGGCAGATAACCACATTGCATTGGACGCGCTTCGCGCTGACATTCCCGCGGAGAGCGGCCGGCCCCCTCCACCACAGAGCTCCGACAGACGCTGCAGCTCGGGAGCAAGTTGTGGTTCCTTAGACACCTATGCGGCGACAAAGGAACCACGCGATGCCGGAATCGGGCAAGCCGGCCAAGTCGTGGTTCCTTCGGACCTATAGCGTCCGAAAGGAACCGCGGCTTCAGGGGACGCCTACCGCGGGACCGCGAGAAACTGCGCTATACGCGGTCGGTTGCGGTCTCGATGGCTGAGCAGCTGCCCCGGCTCAGCTGTCCTGTCGAGCTCTGTCGCTGAGGGGACGGGTATCCCCCCGCCGACCGGCGTCCTGTTACTCGCCCCACCCAGCTTCGCGGTCAGCCAGTGCCACTTCAGGCGAGTAACCCAGGGAGGTCGGGGGATACCCGTCCCCTATACCGGACGAGCTTGGTCCTGCGGGTCGTTCATCGACTTGGTGGCTTGTTCCGCCAGCCGGGCGTAGGTGTCGGGGCGGCGGGTGGTCAGGAAAGGGAAGAGCTCCAGCCAGTCGCGGCGCTGGTCGAGGTCTAGGTCGGCGACAAGGACCGCTGGGTCGTCGCGGGGGGCTTTGGCGAGGATGCGGCCGTAGGGGTCGGAGATGAAGGAGGAGCCATAGAAGGTGAGGGGCGGCTCGGAGCCGATGCGGTTGACGGCGACCATGAAGACGCCGTTGGCGATGCCGTTGCCGACGATCACCCGCTCCCAGAGGGGCTGGGTGTCGAACTCGGGGTGGTCGGGCTCGGAGCCGATCGCCGTTGGGTAGACGAGCACGTCGGCGCCCTCCAGGCTGTAGGCGCGGGCCACCTCGGGGAACCACTGGTCCCAGCAGGTGGGCAGGCCGAGCCGGGCTTCGCCGAGGGCGACGAGCGGGAAGGCCTCGCCGCCGCCGGGACCGGGGCGGAAGTAGCGGTCCTCGTGGTAGCCGGCGGTGACCGGGATGTGGAGCTTGCGGGTGCGAGCGAGCAGCTCGCCCTGCGGGGAGACGACGATCGCGGTGTTGAAGCCGAGGCCGTCGCCGGCGTCGGCGCGCTCGTAGAGCGAGGCGTGCACGGGGACGCCGGCCTCGGCCGCCATCCGCGCGGCGAAGGCGTGGGTGCGGCCACCGGGCAGGTCCTCCGGCTGGGCGCCCTCGGGTCCCGGCCCGGCCGGGTCGACCGCGAAGTAGGGGCTCAGCGTCAGCTCCTGCAGACAGATCAGCTGCGCGCCCTCGGCCGCCGCGATGCGGATGCCCTCGGCCAGCGCCGCTTCGTGATCCCCGGGATCGGCATGCCAGCGGTGCTGGACGGCGCCGACCCGAAAGGGCGGGCGCGCCGGCGGGCGGGTGCGGGCGGGCGAGGGCGGCGGCTCCTCGGTACGGATTAGGCGGATCTCCTCCACGGGGTTCAAGATAGACGGCGGTGAGCGCGACCCTCAAATCGACCCCCGCGGCGGACGGGTTCCGGATGCCAGGCGAGTTCGAGCCTCACAGCGGTTGCTGGATGGTCTGGCCGGAGCGGCCGGACAACTGGCGGCTGGGGGCGAAGCCGGCGCAGGAAGCGTTCGCAGCGGTGGCGGCGGCGATTTCCACCTCTGAGCCGGTGACGATGGCGGTCTCCGACGCGCAGTTCGAGA
>JBQCCT010000313.1:0-3661 GCA_051961955.1 Solirubrobacterales bacterium | reverse complement strand
CATCGAGCAGCAGCGGGCGAAACCGAGCCCGGCGGCGACGCTCGGCCCCGCCTGCGGGCTGATCGGCGGTCACGTCGCCCTCGACGCGATGCACCTGCTGACGGGCCTGAGCAGGCCCTCGACCCACGGCGTCGCCCATCTCTACGACCTGCGGACGATGGAGGTGAAACACGACCCGGTGGTGCCGGAGCCGGACTGCCCGGTGTGCGGGCATCTGGAGCACGAGGCCGCCACCGGCAATGAGGCCGAGGGGGCCGCAGACGAGTAGGTTTGCCGCGCTGATGAGCCGCGCCACTCTCCTTGCTGTCCTCGTCCTTGCCGCGGCGCTGCTGCTCGGCTGCGGCGGCTCTTCTTCGAGGGAATCGAGCACGGGCGCCGGCGCGCAGTCGCATGGCGTTATCCCGCCGGCGCCCGCCGGGGCGAGAGCCCGCCATTGTCGCGCGGGCGCAACGGGCGCAACGGGACTGACGGCGACGGGCGCGACCTGCACCGAAGCCCGCCGCCTGATGCTCGGCTGGACCCACAGCAGCGCTTGCCAGCCGGCGACGGGCGCGTCACGCTCGTCCTGTTCCGCCCTCTCCTACCGCTGCCTCGCCACCGCCACCGGCCGCGGCTGGTCGGTTAGTTGCTCCAAACCCGGACGCTCGATCGGCTTCACCGCCCGCCGCGATTGACAGACCGCGTCGCCAGTCGCGTTGCGGGGTCGAGGAAGAGCACGAGCCAGAGATAGGGCGCAACGCTCGGCGCGGCGAAGGCGAGCGGAACGGAGAGCAGGAAGACGCCGGCGATATGAGCGGTGCGGGTCCGCGCTTCCCGGTGCGTCTCCTCGTCGGTCGAGGTGAGACCGCGGCGGCGGGCGCTGTCGCTCATCAGCAGGCCGACGAGCACGACGAGCGCGAGGTTGACCGAGTAGAGGACGACCGCCGGCGTCTGGCCGCCGTACTTCCCCAGCACCTCGCTGCTGAAGGGAATGAGGACGATCGTGCCGAGGTAGAGCAGGTTGAGGGCGATCAGCCGGCCGTCGAAGGAGTGGACTTCGCTGAAGAAGCGATGGTGAATGACCCAGAAGCGGCCGATCACGGCAAAGCTGATCGCGAAGGCGACGAGGTTTTCCCGCTGGTCCCAGAGCGCGTTGGCGACTTCGTGCTTCGGCAGCCCGGGCTTGATGCTGAGGTTGAGCACCAGCAGCGTGATCGCGATCGCGAAGACCCCATCGCTGAAGGCGACGATCCGCCCGAATTCGACCTCGTTTTCCTCCCGCCGCTTTGCCACTCGCTCTCCAGCCACGCGCGCATGATGTCCCCCGCCCGCGACGGAACCGAGACCCGATCCCTCCTAGAATGTCCCGATCCCGCCGGCGTAGCTCAGTTGGTAGAGCACATCATTCGTAATGATGGGGTCCCCGGTTCAAGTCCGGGCGTCGGCTCTGGTCGCTACTTCTTCTTCCGTCGTTCCAGCACTTCGCCGAAGGCCTTCTCGATCTCGTCGCCAAGGGTGAGGCGGAAGGTGGCGTTGAGGGCGTCGAAGGCGAGGGGGCGGAGGCGTTCGATCGACTTGATGATCTCCTCCCAGCCGTCGTCGGGGCGGCCGGCCTCGTCGAAGGGCTTCCAGACTTCCTCGACGAAGAGGTTGACGAAGGCGCGGGCCGAGGACTGGGCGTTGCGGTTGAGTTTCTCGATCACGGCGAGGGCGGCGGGGAGATCGATGCCCATCCCGGTCACCTCCTCGGCGGCCCGCAGGAGGGCGGGGCTGGGGGCTTCGTAGCGTTCTCCGCCGAGGTCGACGAGGAGACCGAGCTTCTGCGCTTTGTCGAGCAGGCGATCGTCGTCAACGCCGAAGCGCTCAACCAGTTCCTCGCGAGTCAGCACCTCCGGCGCCTCGGTGGCGAAGGGGGCGGTGACGGCCTGGCGCAGGCCGACGAAGCGGTCGGCGTCGGCGCCGTGCTCGCCGATCAGGCGCGAGATCGCGCTCAGCTTGAACCCCTCCGCCTGCATCTCCTGGATCAGGCGCAGGCGGGAGACGTGCTCAGGGCCGTAGTAGCCGATCCGGGCGCGCACCTCAGGTGGCGGCAGCAGGCCGCGGGACTGGTGGTTGCGGATGTTCCGTACCGACATCCCGGTCTCGTAGGCGAGCTGCTCAACGGTTAGGGTGGCCTCCGGCTCAGAGTCGGCGCCGGCTTTGGCTTTCTGCGCCACGGAAGGAATTCTACCTCTTGAATGTAACCTCGTTTGAGGTAACATTTACTAGGGAACAAGCTTTTTGCAATCCATCTGAAGGACTTCCTTGATGACTTCCAACTTCGGAACGCTTTTCGCCGCGGCCCCTCCGCCCGCCGGCGGCGCCGAACTCGGCCAGATCGTGATCGCCTCAGTCGCCGCGATGATCGTCACCGCCGCCCTCCTCTACCTCGGCCTCGGCCACCGCAGCGGCCGCGTCCAGATGCTGCAGCGTCTCGCCGATCGCGCCGAACGGATCACCGGCTTTCCAGGCTGGGTCGCCTTCCCCTCATTCGTCTCGAGCCTCTCGCTGCTGACCGCGGTTTTCGGGATGTACTGGGACATCTCGATCCACATCGACAACGGTCGCGACCCCGGCCCGCTCGCCAACCCTGCCCACTACTTCATCCTCGCCGGCCTCTTCGGCATCTTCAGCGCCGGCTTCTTCGCGATGGTGCTGCCGAAGGAGAAGCCCAGCTCGGTGGCGATCCGGATCGGCCGCGACTGGTGGGCGCCGCTCGGCGGCGTCCTGATCTGCGCCTGCGGCGCCTTCTCGCTGATCGGCTTCCCGCTCGATGACGTCTGGCACCGCCTCTTCGGCCAGGACGTGACGCTCTGGGGACCGACCCACCTGATGCTGATCGGCGGCGCCGCGATGACCCTGGTCGGGATCGCCGTCCTCTCGGTCGAGGGGATGCGGGCGAACGCCTCGGCCGAAGCGCGGCTGCGCGAGCTCGTCCACACCAAGATGCTGCGCGCCGTGGCGCTGACCGGAGGCCTGATGCTCGGCCTCTCCACCTTCCAGGCCGAGTTCGACTTCGGCGTGCCGCAGTTCCAGCTCGTCTTCCAGCCGCTGCTGCTGATGGTCGCCGCCGGCATCGGGCTGGTGCTGGCGCGCGTCTACGCAGGCCGCGGCGCCGCCCTCGGCGCGGCCGCCTTCTTCATCGTCCTGCGCGGCGGGCTGGCGATCCTGATCGGGCCGATCATCGGCCAGAGCACCCCGCACTTCCCCCTCTACATCGTCGAGGCGCTCGTCGTCGAGGCGGTGGCCCTCGCCGTCCCGACTGAGAAGCCCCTGCGCTTCGGTCTCGCCGCCGGGGTTGGGATCGGCACCTTCGGCCTGGCGGCCGAGTGGGGCTGGTCGCATCTCTGGATGCCACTGCCCTGGCCGGCCGTGGCCCTCCCGGAAATCGCGCTGGTCGGCTTCGCCGCGGCGATCGCCGGCTCGCTGATCGGCGCCTGGATCGGCACCCACCTCTCGCCCGAGCCGCTTGCGCGCCCTCCCCTGCTCCGCCGCGCCGCCGTCTGCGGCGCCGCGACGCTGGCGGCACTGGTCGTCTTCGGCCTCTACACCACCCCGCAGCAGGGGGTCAGCGCCCGCGTCGCCCTGCACGAGGTCGAGGGCAGCGGCAAGGGGCGCGAAGTCGAAGGGACGGTGCGCCTCA
>JBQCCT010000312.1:0-10667 GCA_051961955.1 Solirubrobacterales bacterium | reverse complement strand
CCCACCGATGATGATCACGTTCTCGACTTTCTTACCCTCAGCCATCTCTGCCGCCTAGTCTAGTTCTCTCATTACTTTACTTTTTATAGTACCTCCCCAGCCGAACTGCATCAAATTTCCTTCCCAGCAGGCCGGAAATTTGATGCAGTTCGAGGGAAGTCAGCGGATGGCGGGCTCGAGGTCGGAGGTCGCGGTGCCGCCGCGATCGATTGGGGGGCCCTCCTCTTCCCAGCGGTGCACGGTCTGGCGGAGCTGGAAGAACGCGAAGATGCCGGGTGGAATCGGCATCCAGAAGGAGACGAGACGGAAAATCAGGATCGCTGGGAAGACCGTTTCCGACGGAAACCCAAAGAGAACGAAGGCCCCGATCATGCCGGCATCGACCGCCCCTACTCCCGCCGGCGCCAGCGGAAAGAGGTTGGCGACCATGCCGAGGAAGAAGCCCTGGACGACAACCGCGAGCGGCACATGGACGCCGAAGGCGTGGAAGGAAGCCCAAAGGACGCCGATGCTGAACGCCCAGAAACCAGCGGCGCCGATCACCGCCAGCCCGCCGCGGGAGGGATGAGCAAAGAGGCTGAGCGCGAAGCGGAATCCTTCCCCCAGCGTCGCCGGCACTTTGCCGGCCGTGTGCAGCCACTGGCACGAGCGCTCATTGGTCGCGTAGCGCGCCAGCCGCTTCTCCATGTCCGCGGGGATCAACGTGATCAGGGCGCCGAAGATCAGCATCAGCCCGGCCACCGCCGCCGGGATGATCGTCAGCTCGACCGAGTCTTCGCCGTTCATAACGCCGGTTCGCAAGAGGACGCCGAAGAGGATCAGGGCGAACGGATAGAAGACATAGTGGAGCGAGACGAAGGCGATCATCCGGCGACCGACATCCCGCCGCCGCATCCCCGCCTTGCGCAGTGCCCAGTAGGTGAGGGCGATCCCACCCGCGCCGCCAGCCGAGAACAACAGCGTCGCCGCCACGCCGGCCATGTTGATCTCGTAGGTCTCCAACCAGGTCAGCCGCAGGGCGTCACCGCCGACAACTGCCTTGAAGAGGGCGATATAGGTGGCGTAGGCGAGGACGTTGAAGCCGACTGCGACCGCGATCCAGACCGGATCGGCATCGCCGAGGCGACTGAGCGCGTCGCCGAGCCCGACCAGCTTCGGAAAGAGGAAGTAGATCGCGCCGAGCAGGAGCAGGACGAGGACGACCGTTTGGATCAGTCGCCGCGGCGTGAATATCGGCAGCTCGCTGAAGCGACTGTCGTTCGCCGAGCCTTCCTGAGACACCTTTAAGAAACTACCCGCTCGCGATCCTCTCGAGTCGCTGCAGAGCCCCGTTTACCCCGCGTACGAGAGGTTCTGCGAGCGGCTCACCCTTCCTCACCGCGGCAACAAGCAGCACCCCCGCCAGGAGGTCGGTGAGGTAGTGCTCGCCGAGGTAAACGAGGGAGAAGCCGAGGGTGCCGGCGTAGCCCCAGCCCAGCGCCCCCTCCACCTTTCCCGCTTCGGAAAGCGAAAGCGCCGCCTGCAGCGAGGTGGCGAAATGGAGGGACGGCATCGCTGCCCAGGGGTTGCCGCCGAGCGTCGCGTACATCCGCTCCCAGGCCCTTCCCCAGGTCGGTTCGCCGACCTCGACCATGATCCGCCGCACCCCTTCGCCGGTTAGTCCGTTCTCTGACGCCCACCACGGCGGTGCGGTCGGAACCGCGAAATAGACGACACAGCCGAGGTCGAAGACGGCGGCCATCTGCCGGGCGGCACGGGGGAAGCGCTCGTTGTGGCGAGCAAGGATCAGGGCTAGCGCCAAATAGGGCTCGACGAACCAGAGCCAGTGGGTCCAGGTGAGGACGCGGTTGACGAGACCGACCCGCGGCAGCCGCACCAGCGCCCGCTGCAGGCGGACGTTAGGAAGCCGGCCACCGCCGATCGCCTTGTCGACCCGGATTGGATAGCGGGTGCGGAGCCGTTCACGCAGGCGCTCCGGGTTGTCGTAGGGGAGCTCGTGGGCGACGGTGAAGGCCCACATCTGCAGGGCGAAGAGGGCGACATCGCGCCGCTTTGAGCGTGGCTGCAACACGGCCAGCGCCAGTGGGCCCGCGGCGCAGGCCGCCACCGTTGCCTCAGCCGGAATCCGCAGACGGCGGCGCAGGAAGGGAACCGCAACCGCAGCGCCGATCGCCGCCGCGCCGCCTGCCCGGACTGCGAGACGAAGCGCGGGGGATGGCCGGGAGCGCCTCATAGGGTGCGCGAGTATAGGTAGACGCTCCGCACCCCCGGGGGCTGGTCCACCGACGGGAAGCCGCGGCGCCGCACCGCGTGAATAGAATGGCCGCGCTTTGACGCCGCACTCGCCTGGCACCGACCAGATCCACACCCTGCTTTGGATTGGCTTCGTCGCCGCCGCGATCCTCGTGATCGTGGTCAACGTCGCGCTGTTCTACGCGGTGCGGCGCTACCGCGGCGAGCGCGGCAGCGAGCCGCGTCAGCTGCTCAGCGGCCGACGACTGCAGTTCCGGGTTGGCGCTCTTCTGACCGTCTTCGCCGCCGTCCTCCTCATCCTTGGCATCGTCTTCACGGACAAGGCTCAACAGACGCCTACTACCGGCAACGCCGGGCTTGCCTCGGCGAAAACCGAACCGCTGAAGATCAAGGCGACCGGCCAGCAGTGGCTGTGGCGCTACGACTACCCGAACGGCGCTTTCTCCTACTACAAGCTGGTCGTCCCGGTGGACACCGCGGTAGAACTGGAACTGGTCTCGACCGACGTCGTCCACACTTGGAACGTCGAAGAGCTCGCCCGCAAGGCTGATGCCGTGCCCGGCAAGGTCAACGACGTCCTCTTCAGCACTAGCGACGAAGGCAGTTACGAAGGCAACTCGGCGACCCTCTCCGGCCAGGCTTACGCGGCAATGCGGACCGAGGTGGACGTCGTCTCCCCGCAGGAATACGAAAGCTTCATCGAACGCCAGAAAGCCGACATCGAAACCGCCCAGGAACGGGTGGTCGGCCTGATCGAAAACGGAGAAGTGCCATGAGTCCCAGCCCGCGTCCCGAGCTCGTCGTCGACGGCTACCCCAGCCGCCGTCCTCGCTGGATCGAGCTGGCGACCAGTGCTGACCACAAGGAGGTCGGCCAGGTCCTCATCTGCGGCGCCCTCGGGTTCCTCTTCGTCGCCTTGGTCGAGCTGGTGTTGATGCGGCTGCAGCTGCTGGTGCCGGAAAACACCTTCCTCTCCCCGGTCGGCTTCAACCGGATGCTCTCGCTGTACGGTGCGACCGGGGTCTTTTTCTTTGCAATTCCCCTGGTGGTCGGCCTTTTCTATTACGTCGCACCGCTGCAGATCGGCGCCCGCGGCACTGCCCTGCCGCGCCTCGGCCAGACCGGGGCGGCGCTCTGGGTTGCCGGCGCAGTCGTTCTCTACGCGGGCTTCCTCTGGACCCCCTCCGAGGCCGGCGTCAACCCCCTCGCCCCGCTCAACGAGCTGGCCTTCCTCTCCAACAACGGCGTCGACGCCTGGGTGACGGCGACCGGCCTGGCGACGCTTGGCTTCGTCTTTCTCGCGATCAACCTGGTGGCGACGCTGCGGACCATGCGCGCCCCCGGCATGGCCTGGCGTCGCGTGCCGCTCTTCGCCTGGTCGGCGACGGTCGGCTCCTGGCTCCTGGTCGTGATCGGGCCGGTCCTATTGGCGGCGCTGACGATGCTGATGATCGACCGCCACTACGACGGAATCTTCTTCGCCGACGGCTCCGGCGGCGCGCCGCTGCTCTGGCAACACTTGAGCTGGATCTTCTACACCGGCACCTACATGCTGGTCCTGATCTTTGCCTTCGGCGTGATCGCCGAAGTCTTCGCCACCTTTTCTCGCAAACCGCTCTTCAATCGCCCGGTGACGATGACGTCGCTGGCCGCCATCGCCGTGATCGGAACCCTGGCCTGGATGCAAAACATGCTCACCGCTCCGATCGGGATCGGCTGGATGTACTTCGCGATGGTGACGTCGCTGGCCCTGCTCGTCCCGTTCGGCCTCGTCATCTTCAACCTGATCTCGACCCTGGTCGGCGGCACCCTGCGGATGCGGGCGCCGCTGCTGTTCGCGATCGGCGCGGTCTCGGCGATCTCGATCGGCCTTGCCGCCGAGCTCGAGCAGTCGCTGGTCGCCGCCGCCTGGAACCTGAAGAACACCACCGACGCCACCGCCGCCACCCACTTCTCCTTGATCGGCGGCGCCGTCTTCGGCGGCTTCGCCGGGCTCCACTACTGGTTTCCGAAGATGACCGGACGGACCATGGGCGAGACCCTGGCGCGTTTTTCCTTCTGGACGATCGTCGTCGGCCTCCTGCTCGGCTTCGTGCCGCTCTTCCTGGCTGGCTCGGAGCAGGGCCAGGTGATCGACGCCTACAAGTACTTCTCCGGCACCGGCGTCACCGTCTACAACGTGATCGCCTCGATCGGCATCCTCATCCTCTTCGTCGGCATCCTGCTGACGCTGATCAACGCGATCTTCAGCCGCACCGACGGGCCTGCCGCGGGTCACGACCCGTGGGGTGGGGAGACGCTGGAGTGGTTCACGCTCTCGCCGCCGGAGCCGCACAACTTCGATGTTCTTCCGGACGTCCGCAGCGCTCGGCCGCTGCGCGACATCCGCGTGGCGATCGCCAATCGCACCCGCCGCAGCGAGCAGGCGTCCCGCGAATCGCAGCCTGTAGCCTAAGTGCCTTGTCAGGCAACGTTCGCCCCCTCTGGCTTGCACTCGCCGCGCCTGGCGGCGTCCTCGACCGCTCGACGTGGCGCTGCCACGCCTTCGGGTCTGCGTTCTTGCCAGTCACGGCGATGCCTGCGCCAG
The DNA here is from genome assembly GCA_051961955.1 of Solirubrobacterales bacterium. Lineage (GTDB taxonomy): Bacteria > Actinomycetota > Thermoleophilia > Solirubrobacterales > 70-9 > VAYN01. The sequence continues at coordinate 5,827 of JBQCCT010000312.1, read as the reverse complement.
AACCGGGCAAACGTCACCGGACAAGGCACTAATCCCGCATGAGCGGTGCCCAGACTGCGACGATCGCGCGGCGCCCGGCCGTCCCCACGGTTTTCCGCGACTACCTGACGCTGACCAAGCCGAAGGTCCAGTCGCTGCTGCTGTTTACGACGATCACGACGATGTACGTCGCCGGCGACCCCGCGCCCGGCCTCGTCCTCCTCACCTGCCTTGGCGGAGCGCTCTCCGCCGGCGGCGCCGGCGCGATCAACCACGCCGTCGACCGCGACATCGACCGGACGATGGCGCGCACGGCCGACCGTCCCGTCGCCTCGGGCCGCGTCTCCCAGGGCGCCGCGATCGCCTTCGGGCTCGGCCTCGAGATCGCCTCCTTCCTGCTGCTGGCGCTGACCGTGAACCCGCTGGCCGCCTCACTTTCACTCTCGGGCTTCTTCGGTTACGTCTGCGTCTACACGCTCTGGCTAAAGCGGGCGACGCCGCAGAACATCGTCATCGGCGGCGCCGCCGGCGCGGTACCGCCGCTGGTCGCCTGGGCGGCGGTCACGGGCGGTCTCAGCGGCATGGCTTTCTACATGTTCGCGATCGTCTTCTTCTGGACCCCGCCGCACTTCTGGGCCCTCTCGCTGCTGATGAAGGACGAGTACGCCAAGGCCGGGATCCCGATGCTGCCGGTCGTCCGCGGGGAGGAGGAGACGCGCCGCCAGATCCTCCTCTACACCGTGCTCCTCTACGCCGTCACCCAGCTCCCCTTCTGCGCCGGCGGCCTCGGCGTCGCCTACCTCGTCCCCTCGATGCTGCTCGGCGCCAGCTTCATCTACTTCTCCACCCGCCTCTATCGCAGCCGCGACCGCCGCTGGGCGCTCCGCACCTACCTCTACTCCCTCGCCTACCTGGCCCTGCTGTTCCTCTCGATGGCGATCGCCGCCAACGCCTAAGGACTTCTTTCAAGGTCTCGCGTGCAGCTGGCCAGCTTCCGTCACCGAGAAACGCCCGCGCCAGCTTCACACGCAAAAGCAGCCCGGCGCGGGGCTTGCTCGCGGAAAGCTGTCCGCTCACGGGAGCTGTGCGTAGTGCCGCCGGTCCGCTGACCTCGGATTTTCAGCTCGGCCCGGCTGGAGGGACGGGTGCCCCTCCGCTGGAGGCTTTTGGTCAAGCTGATGAAGCTCGTTGGTCCCTGCTGGGACATACGGTCTCCAGCGGAGGGGCACCCGTCCCTTCCTCCACTGGGACTGATAGAAATCCGGGTCCATGGACCGCGAGAGCGCACGTCAGAGCATGCGGGCAGGCTTGGTGGCCGGAGGCATCGCCGCCGGGATTTTCGCCCTCAGCTTCGTCGCCGCCTTCCTCTACATCGCCTCGTAGGAGCTGAAGTGGCCGAGCATCGAAACGTCCCCGAGCCTGGTGAGCTGATCGCGACTCCCCGCCCCTCGTGGGCTCCAGCCTTCTTTGCCCTCGGCGCCCTGGCGCTGATCGCTGGCATCTATGCCGGCGGCTTCATCTTCTCGCCCTTCGTTTACTCGATCGTCGGCGCGATCATCATCCTCGCCGCCTTCCGCAGCCTGGCCCGCAGCGCGATCCGCGATTACTACCGCCTCCCACGCCGCCAGGAGACCCGCAGCGCCACTCTGCCCGTAGAAACGATCTCGGGTCCCCCGCAGCCCTAACGTGCCTTCTAGCTCCTCGGCAGCGTCATTTCGGACGTAGCGCCATCTGACGTCCAGCAGCGGACGATGTCCCTCATCGAAAGCATCCCGATCGCCTCGGCGCCCTCGAAGACGACCAGATGGCGGACGCCGCGGCGTGACATCTCGGCGGCGGCGCGCTCAAGGCTCCAGTCGGGGGCGGCAGTGAGAACGCCCTCGCTCATGTGGTCGGCAACTTTCTCCAGGTCGGGGTCCTGACCGCGGGCGACTGAGATCAGCAGATCACGCTCGGTGACGACCGAAGGCGTAGGCAGCTCGTCGTCAAAAACCAGCGCCGCCCCCGTCCCTTTCTCGACCATCTTCTGCGCCGCGTCGCGCAGCGTGTGGGACGGCCCCACGGTCAGCGTGATCTCCGACATCCCGTCCCTCACCTGCATTTACGGCCTCCCATCTCGGTCGCTTTGAGTTAGTGCGGATCGTCTCAAGAGTAGCTAAATCTAGGCGTCACGCGGGACGCTTGGCGGCAGCCCCGACATATAGACTCCCGCTCGCAATTCACCCCATGCCTCGCCTTTCCAAACTCATTCCCCCGCTGTTCGCGCTCGCTGCCCTGCTCGTCCTGGCGGTGGTTGCCTCGGGCTGCGGCACGACGAGCGCCGATACGGCCCGCGGGCGCGTGCTCTTCAAGCAGAAGTGCGGCACCTGCCACACGCTTGCCCAGGCGGGGACGACGGCGCAGGTTGGCCCCAACCTGGATGACGCTTTCGCCTCGGCGCGTGAAGCCGGCGAGGAAAGCGAAACGATTGAAGGCGTGGTCAAAGCGCAAGTCGAGTACCCACGCCCGAACAACGGCAACCCCGCCGTCTCGATGCCCGCCGACGTCGTCACCGGCCAGGACCTCGACGACGTCGCCGCCTACGTCGGCGAATGGGCCGGCGTCCCCGGCGCCGAACCCCCGCAGGTTCCGGGCGGCCCCGGCGCCCAGGTCTTCGCCAACAACGGCTGTGGCACCTGCCACACGCTTGCCGCCGCCAGCTCCGGGGGCACGACCGGTCCCAACCTCGACGAAGTCCTGCCCGGGCAGACCGAAGCGATGATCCATGAATCGATCGTCGATCCGAACGCAAAAATCGCCAAGGGCTATCCCTCGGGCGTGATGCCACCGAACTTCGAACAGCTGCTCACGCCAAAAGAACTCGAAGACCTGGTCAAGTACCTGAGCGAAAGCACCGGCGGCGGCAAAGCCAAATCCGGCGCCAAGTCCAAAGGCTGAGGAGCGCGGCCCGTGCCTGGCCGCTGCGATGATTAGGAGTAGATGCGGGAACGCCTGAAAAGCCGCCTCGAAATCTCCCGCGAGCGCTATGCGCAGGTGACGCTGGTGGCTCTCGGGGCTCTTTCACTGATCGTCCTCACCGGCGCCGGTGTGCGCCTGACCGACTCCGGTCTTGGCTGTCCCGATTGGCCCAAGTGCTACGGCGGCACCACGCCGCCGCTGGAATCGCACGCGCTAATCGAGTACGGAAACCGGCTGATCACCGGGCTGGTCGGCATCGCGGTAATTGCGGCCAGCGTTCTTGCCTGGTTCCGGCGTCCCTTCCGCGGGCACCTCGCCCTCTTCGGGGCCTTGCTGCCGGTCGGCGTCATCTGCCAGGCGATCCTCGGTGCCCTGGTGGTCGAGTACCACCTTGCTCCGGGCCTGGTGATGCTCCATTTCATCCTCTCGATGATGCTGCTCGACGCGGCCTTCGCCCTCGCCTGGTGCTCGCGCTACGAGCCATGGGAGCGGCGGCGCTCACAGGACCGACTCGGCGTATGGGCAGTCAGGGCGCTGATCCCGCTCGGCCAGTTGACGATCCTCGCCGGCACGATCGCCACCGCCTCCGGCCCCCACGCCGGCGCCCACGCCGGACAGCTTGTTCGCCGCTTCCACTTCGAGGGGACGGGGACCCTCGAATGGGTCGTCCAGCGCCACGCCGCGATCGCCGCGGTGTACGGCCTCGCCACGATCGGCGTCTGGTTCCTCTTGCGGCGCCCAGGGGGCGACAGACGGGCACTGAAGCCGCTGGCGCTTGTGATCGGTCTCCTCGCCCTGCAGGGAGCCATCGGCGGCCTCCAGTGGTATCTGGAACTGCCGACGGAGATCGTCTGGGTCCACATCGCCGTCGCCACCGGCAACTGGCTGGCGATGCTTTGGACGGTTGCCAGTGCCGGCCGTCTCGAGCCGCGCGGAGCGCCGTCGCCGGCTGTCGTCGAGGAGACCAAACAGCCGACCCCGGCCGCCCCCGAGCCCGTCTGAGGCTTGCTCCCCTTCTGGCTTTCGATCGGGGTCCTCAGCCTCGTCCAGGCCGCTCTCGTCGCGGCGCCCAAGCCGCCCGCCACGCACCTGCTCGACCGCCTGCGCAGCCGTTGGTGGGCGCTGGTGCTGCCGCTCTCGATCGTCGTCGTCATCTCGGCGATCGCGATCGACTCGGCTAGCGCCCGCTTTCTCACCTACTTGGCACTGGTGGCGGTGCCGCCCCTGGCTGCGGCTGCCCTCGCCTGGCTGATCCGCGGCGCCCGCCTGGAGTTCGCCCTCGCCGTCATCCCCCTCTTTGCCCTCGCCTGGGCCGCCAGAGGAGCCCTTGGCGGGCAGGGAGCCGCTCTGGCGCTCTCCGCCCTTGCCTGTGTCAGTCTCGGCTGGCTCGTCGCCTGCGTCGTCCCTGCCCCCTGGCTGAAGCTGGGGGTCTATGTAATGGCCGCTGTCGACACCTGGCTGGTGGCCTCAGACCTCCTCCAAGGCCCCAATGCCGTCCTCAACACCGTTGCCCCCGGTGGAGGCCTCCCCCGTTTCCAGCTCGCCTCCTTCGGCTCTGCCGTGATGGGCTTCGGCGACCTCTTCGTCGCCGCCACCCTCGGCGCCCTCCTCGCCTCCTCCAGCCGCCGCCTGCAGCTCCGGGGTGCCGCCCTGGCCGCCTGCCTCTGCGTCGCCTTCGACCTGCTCTTCTTCGCCGTCGACGAGCTCCCCTCCACCGTCCCGATCGCCCTGACGCTGGCGGCGCTGGAGCTGCTCCGGCGCCGCCGCCCTAGACCTGCATAGCGACGAAACCGAGCACGCCGACGATGCCGGTGACGATCGCACCGCAGATCGCGATGATCCCGAGAAACATGAGGTGGTGGACGCTGTCGAAACGCTGGTTGATTTCCCCCTGCATCGTTTTGATGTCTCCCTGCATCGTTTTGAACTCGCCTTCCATTCGGTCGAATCGTCCGTCGATCCCCTGCAGCTTCTGATCGACATGGCCGAACCGTAGATCGATCTGCATGAACCGCTGATCGACCTCTGCATGCTTGCAGACTACCGGCTCAATCGCAACTTTTTGTCGTAGCTCGCAAATTCTCTGTGCCGATTCAGCGCCATTTCTGTCGCGCCCACCGGTAAGCGTGCCAGCACCCCCAGATCACCAGCACCAGACCCAGCAAAGCCCCCACCAGCGGCCGCGTCAACAGCGTCACCACGATCACAGCTGCCGCCGCAATCCCTACGATCACCACCCACCTGAAGAGAGCGGCCTCGTTGAGCTTCACGACCGAGGACACCCCCAGATGCAGATTTGCAGGCGCTTCAGAGGATGTAGACGGTGGTGTAGACGATGATCCACATGATGTCTACAAAGTGCCAGTAGATCCCTGGCACCTCGACACCAAGGTGGTCCTTCGCAGCGGGACCGAAATGGCCGCGGAAGGCGCGGATCGTGGCGAACGACAGAAGACAGAGGCCGACGAAGACGTGGGCTCCGTGAAGGCCGGTGAGACTGTAGAAGATCGAGCCAAAGGAGAGATTGCGCGCGCTGAAACCCAAGTGCACGTACTCGTTGATCTGGATGAAGAGGAAGGTGGCCCCAAGCATCCAGGTAAGTACGAGCCCCAGCTTCATGCCAGCGCGGTTGCCGCGACGTATCGACTCCAGCGCGTAGTGGATCGTGAAGCTCGAGGAGACCAGAATCGCCGTATTCATCCCTGCCACCCCAACCGGCAGCGTGTAGGGGTGCGGCGGCCAGCTTCCCGGGTTGACGACAACGCGGAGGAAGAAGTAGGAGGCCAATAACGCCCCGAACAGCATCACCACGGAGACGATGAAGAGGAGGATCCCACGCGTCTGGAGATCGATGCGGGAGCTCTGTTAGGCCTCGCGCGGCCCGTGATGA
>JBQCCT010000311.1:0-3699 GCA_051961955.1 Solirubrobacterales bacterium | reverse complement strand
GTTCTCCCCGAAGCGAAGCGGAGGGGAGTCAATTCCGGAGGAGGTGTACCGGTCCCCTGTACCGCAGCGCTTCGTCCTACTGCCCAGCCAGCGGCGTAGCGTGGAAGAGGCCGAGGGGGTGGCGGAGGCGGAAGCCGGTGGTGGGGCGCGCCTCTTCGGACCAGCCGGGCCCGGAGCGGTCGCCGTCGGTGGTGTAGGAGGTGTCCCAGCGCAGGCCGGCGATGATCGCGAAGACGTGTTCGTGGTTGGCGTAGATGCGGACCCAGGAGCCCGCGCCGCCGCCGCCCCAGCGCATGAAGCCGGTCGAGTCGAGGGGGAAGTCGAGCAGGCCGGCGGCGTGCATCACGTAGCTGACCGAGCCCGAGCAGTCGTAGCCGCGCGAGTTCCAGTGGCGGTGACCGCCGCCCCAGACGTACGGCCGGTGGCGGATCCGGTTGGCCGCCTCGATCATCGACTTCACCGCGGGCGGGGCGGAGTCCGGCGCCACGGCGCGGCCGTCAGGCAGCAGGCGCGCCTGCGGGACGGCGGCGCCGGCTGGCGTAGCCGAGGCGTAGAGGGCGCCGCAGAGCAGCAGCGCGACGAGGCAGACGAAGAGCTTCCCTGACTTGCGCATAGTCAGTCTGATCGACTCGGCGCATCCCGCCCTTGAAGCGCCCGGGGTGACGCTGGACGCACATCGCAGGCGAGCCGTTACGAAGGAGCGACGTCCGGCAGCGCGTTGGCGGCCATCAGCGCGCCCATCAGGACGCCGAGCAGCAGGTCGCGCAGCTCCCCGCGCTCGACGTCGCGGTGCTCGATCCAGTTGAGGCAGGCGCCGTCCATGAACCAGAGCCAGCCGCTGACCGCGATCCGCGCTTTCGCCGGCGGCTCCCCCGAGTAGAGCCCGTCGAGGATCCGCTCCGCCGTCTGCCTCCGCACCGCTTCGATCAGGTCGCGGATCTCCGCGACGGTCGCGCTCTGCATCAGGTTGCGATAGGCGACCGTGTTCTCCTCGACCATCGAGAGAAAGGCGTCGAGGCTGGCCTGCAGTTGCTCGACCGGCGGCAGGTCCAGGTCCGGTTCCGTCCGCTCGCGCAACTGCTCCGCCCAGGTGCTCAGGGTCTCCTCGAAAAAGGCTCGCTTGCTGGGGAAATAGTGGTAGAGCAGGCCTTTTGAGATGCCCACCTCGGCGGCGATCTTGCTCATCGAGAGCTCGTCGTAGGGATGGCTGGTGAAGAGCTCGGCACCGCGTTCCAGCAACTGCTGGCGCCGCTCGTCCACGTCCAGTCGCCGGTAGGAGGGATCGCCCATGCCCGGGATTCTACCGCGCTTATTGACCAATGGTTGACAAGCTTGGTAGCGTTATCGACCGTTGGTCAATAAGCAATCAAAAGGAGCAGCGATGAACCACGAACACGAAGGACCGGATCGAATTGAAGGCGACCAGGCGGAGCCGCCTCCGCCGCAGGACTACGACTACGTGCCACCCGCCTTCAGGCACGAGCAATCCACGAGACAGGCGCCGCCACCGGCGCCTTTCAACCCGATCTCGCGGATCGAGTTCGAGCGCGTGTTCGGTGGCCGCGTGCTCGCCTGGATCGGCGGCCTCGCAACCCTGCTCGGCCTCATCTTCTTGATGCGCAGCGCGGTCGACAGTAGTTGGTTCACCGAGGAGGTCCGCGTGCTGATGGCCGCCTTCGGCTCGCTGTTTCTGCTCGCCTTCGGCGTCTGGCTGCACGAAAGGAAAGGGCGTCTCGAGGTGGCGCGCATCGCCGTCGCCATCGCGATCCCGGGGCTCTATGCCACCACCGTCGTCGCCTCTCAGGCCTACGACTTGATCTCGCCTGTCATCGGGCTCGAGGCGGCGGCGCTGATCGGTGTCCTCGGGGTCTTCATCGCGGTGCGATGGTCATCGATGCTGGTCGGCAGCGTCGGGATGCTGGGGGCGCTGGCGGCGCCGATGCTCGTCGGGGGAGAACCCGACGGCGCCTCGATCGCCTTTGTCGCTCTCGCCTTGGCCGCGAGCGTCGGAGTGCTCCTCTGGCAGCGCTGGAACTGGCTGGCGCTGGGCGCCTTCGCGGTGTCGGCGCCCCAGCTGATCCTTTGGATCATCGACAGCGGGTTCATCTCCGTGCCGTACGAACCGACCGAGCCCGTCCTGCTCGTGCTCTCGGTTCTCGTCGGGTTCTGGATCCTCTACGCCGCCGCGGCCTTCGGCTACGAGCTGCGGAATCGTGGTGAGAAGAAGCTCCCGGTTTCTTCCTGGTTGCTGCTTCTCTGCAGCAGTCTGTTCGTGTACATCGCCGGGTGTGCCGTTATCCCCGGAGATTCGGAACTCGCCCTCAACGCCTGGACCCTCGGCTTTGCCGCCGCCCATCTCCTGCTCGGCGCCGCCGCGATCCGCTTGGGCGTTCACCGCGAAATCGGTTCGCTGCTGATCGGAGGCGGAATCGCACTCGGCAGCTTCGGGCTGGCCGACGCTTTCGACGGTCCCACGCTGGTGGCCGCCTGGTCAGCGCTGGCCGGGGCGCTCGCCTTCATGGCGACGCGCGTGGACCGCAATCCCGCGCCAGGGCTCTCGGATGCCCAGCGCCTCTTGTTCGGGGCATTCGGATTCCTCGGCCTCGCGATCCTCCACGTGCTGTGCGTCGAGGCGCCGCCGGTCGCGATCGCCGAAGGCGTCGAAGACCTCGGCAGCTCCCTGGTGGCGATCACCTGCTGCGCGGGCGCCGCCCTCGCCTGCTGGTACTGGGGTCGCGAGATCGAGCCGAAGGCCGCGACGGTGGCGGGTTACGTCGGCGCCACCGGGTACGTCTACCTCGGCTCGGTCTCGATTATCGACGTGATCGGCACCGACGATAGCGGCGAAGCCCGGCAGATCGGTCAGGCCTGGCTCTCGGCCTTCTGGACGGCAACGGGCCTGGGGGCGGTCGTCTGGGGCATGGTGCGGCGCTCGCCGCAAGCCCGCCTCGGCGGCCTTGCCCTGCTGGCGGTCGCGATCGTCAAGGTCTGGACCTACGACCTCTCCGAGCTCGAACAGACCGCCCGGGCGCTCTCCTTCGTCGCCCTGGGTCTACTGCTGCTGGCCGGCGCCTTCGCCTACCAGCGGTTCATGCCGGAGGAGGAAGCCGAGGATCGCGGTGATGAGATCGAGGAGCGGGAACCGCAGGCATCCCTATAAGGCCGAGGCGCGGGGGCCGCAGGCTTCTCTATAGCCTGCGGTCTCCCGCGGCTCGCGCCGCATCGCAAAGCCGAAAACCGGAGGAACCTCAGCAATGTTCGTCTCGAAGGCCGCCGTCGTCGGCGGCGGCACCATGGGTGGGGAGATCGCGCAGGCGATCGCCGCCGCCGACATCCCCGTCGTCGTCAAGGACATCGACCAGAAGTTCGTCGACGCGGCCCTCGACAAAGCCCGCGGCGTCACCGAGGGCCAGCTCGCCCGCCTGGTCAAGAAGGAGAAGCTGACCCAGGAGCAGGCCGACGCCCGCCTCGCCGAGGTGATGGGGAACATCGTCGGCACCACCACTTACGAGGAGTTCGGTGACGTCGACTTCGTGATCGAGGCCGTGCCGGAGAAGATGGAGATCAAGCAGGCCGTCTTCCGCGAGATCGACGCCGTGACTCCGGGACACGCGATCCTCGCCTCGAACACCTCCTCGCTCTCGATCACCGAGATGGGGGAGGCGACGCTTCGGCCGGACAAGGTCGTCGGCTTCCATT
>JBQCCT010000310.1:0-6277 GCA_051961955.1 Solirubrobacterales bacterium | reverse complement strand
GGAGCGAAAAGCCGCTCTCGCCGAGGCCGAATGCCGCCGGGTCGGCGGTGACTATTGAACGGAACTCCTCATCGACGACGCTCTGGTACAGCACGTCATCCATCTCAGGGCGAATATCCGATGCGGTTGCTGGCACGGGGTACCTACCTTTCTTTCTTCTTTCTTCTAGGAATCGGCTGCAGAAGCTGCCGGTCGGCTAGGAAGGGCTCACCTTGTCGGCAACGGCTTCCATCTCGGCGAGCGCAGCCATCATGTTGTCGGGGTCCCTTTGCCAGTCGGAGAGCTCCTTTGCCTCCGCTGACAGGTTCTCTGGGTTCCAGAGATCCTCTAGCCAGGATTTGATGCCATCGTCGCCGTCGTCGCTCTCGGGCTCGTTCAGAGGGTTGACCTTTTCGAGCCATGCGCCCTCTGGCGAATCGAGCGCGAGAGTGAAGAACTCTCGACATTTACCGCCGGCAGGCAGACAGGAAAACAGCACTGCTAGCCCCTGTATTTGGCGGATCGTCAATCTTTCTTTGGATATTTCGGCCATCACACTCCTCTCGGATGACAGGTGGGTGGGTTGGCGCTTTGGGTACCCTCAGATATCTGTAAAGAATCCTTAAGTCAAAAAATGACTGTAAGAAGGCTGACAACTTGGGAAAGTCCGCCGCCCGGTGGTGCGCTGCAGGCCGTCACGGGGGTGGGGGAGCGCGATAGTTCGCGCCGCTTGAACCCGCGTTAAGGGACGTGCGTATCTTTCTCTCGGTGCTGCCACCCCCGCTTTTCTCCCGCCTGACCGCTCCGCGCGCCCTCGCCTCCTGCGCGCTGATCCTGGCGGCGATGGTCGTGGCGGGCTGCGGGAGCGGGAGTTCCGCGGAAGCCCAAACGGGCGCCAGCAAGCCTCATTTCGCCGGGGCGGAAGCCTCGCCGCCGCAACCGGCGGCGCCGCTGCGGCTGCGCAACTACCTCGGCGAACCGGTGAGCATCAGCCAGTACAAGGGCAAGGCCGTCCTCGTCACCTTCATCTACACCCACTGCCCCGACACCTGCCCGCTGATCGTCAGCCACGTCAAAACGGCGCTCTCGCTGCTGGGGCCGAAGGCCAGGGACGTGCAGGTGATCGCGGTCTCAACCGATCCGCGCGGCGACAACCGCAAGACGGTGACGAGCTTCGTGGACGAGCACGGGATGAAGGGCCGGATGAAGTACCTGATCGGCAGCAAGGCCGAACTCGGGCAGGTCTGGAAGGACTGGAACATCGTCGCCAAGCCGGCGAAGGCGGGGCGGGACTTGGTCGAGCACTCGGCCCTGATCTACGGGATCGGCGCCGATGGCAAGGTCACGACCCTCTACGCGGCCAACTTCAAACCGGCCGAATTGGTGCACGACGTTCCCCTGCTCGCGGAAGCGTAGGTTCGCGTGCGACGCTGGCTCTACCTGGCGGCGGGACTCGCGGTCGTCGCCCTGATCGTGATCGAGATCGCGACGGCGGGCGGCAACGGCGGGGTGGGGCGGTCGGCATATCCGCTCCCGACCAAGGTCCTGCAGGGTCCCCGGGTGACGCTCGCCGACCTGAAAGGCAAGCCGGCCGTGATCAATTTCTGGGCGAGCTGGTGTGACCCCTGCCGCGAAGAGGCGCCGGAAGTGGCGCGCCTCAGCCGCATCCTGCACGGGCGCGCCGCCGTGGTCGGGATCGACTACACCGACCAGGAAGACGGCGCCCGCTCCTTCCTTGGGAAGTACGGCTGGACCTTCCCGGTGCTCAGCGACCCGAACGGGGTCTACGGGGCGCGGTACGGCTTCAGTGCCCTGCCGACGACGATCGTCCTCGACTCCCAGGGAAGGGTCGCGGCCACCCTGCGCGGCCCCCAGTCGGTCGCCGATTTCCGCCGCGAACTGCGCCGGGCGGGCTGACTCCGGGCCATCGCCGGCTGCCGGCCGTTTAGGCTCGCCGCCTCGTGATCGGTACTTACGCAGCGGTGGTGGCGATCTGTGCGGCGTCGCTGGCGATCGGGCAGGCGACGGTCCTGCTCTGCGGCGCGCGGCGCTGGTCGTGGCTCTCGCCGGCAGTGGGGTTGGCGCTGCTGTGCGCGATCTGCTGGGGGACGGTGCGGATGCCGGGGCACGGGGTGGTCTCGGCGGTAGTCGTTCTGCTGCTGACGGTCGCCTCGGCTGTCTATCTGCGAGGCCGGGTCGAGGGAGTGGGGGAGGCGCTGGGCGCGGGCTGGCCCGTTGCGCTATTGGCGCTGCTGGCGGCCTCGCTCCCGTTCGCGGTCGAAGGCCACTTCGGCATCCTCGGCACCAGCTTCAACCCCGACATGTCCCAGCACCTGCTGACCGCGGACCGGCTGGCCGAAGGCCACTCCTCGCAGCTGCTGAACCAGGGCTACCCACTCGGCCCGCACTCGATCGTCGTTGCCTTGAACCAGAGTCTCGGCATCGGTCTCGTCCAGGGCTTCAGCGGTCTGACGGTGGCGGTGGCCGTTCTCGCCTCGCTGACGGCGCTGGCGGCGTTCGCGGAGTTGGGCCTCGTCCCGCGCACCGTCGGCGCCCTCCTGGTCGCCTTCGCCTACGTGGTCGCCTCCTACTTCGCCCAGGGCGCCTTCAAGGAGACGATGCAGGCGCTGTTCTTCCTGGCTTTTGTCTTGTCCTTGCGGGAGGCCACGAGAAGCTGGAGCGACCTGCAACTTCGCTTCGTCCCGGCCGCGCTAGTCGCTGTCGGCTCCGTCTACGCGTACAGCTTCCCAGGGTTGATCTGGCTGGGTGGGGCGGTGATGATTTGGGTCGCAGTCGAAGCTCGCAAGGGCTTGCCCCTGCGTGCGCTCGGCTTGGCGCTGCTCGCGTTCTTCGTCTTGGTTGCCCCCGAGATCGGGCGGATGGTCGAATTCCACAGCTTCGAGACCTTCAATCCGAATGGACCGGGCCTCGGCAATCTCTTCGGCCAGATTAACCCGGCGGAGGCATTGGGCATCTGGCCTTCGGGCGATTTCCGGCTGGCGCCAGGCGACGGCGCGGTTCCGGCGCCTGCCTATTACCTCGGCGTGGCCTTCGCCCTCGTCCTCTTCATCTACGGATTTGTGTGGCTATGGCGCCGTCGCGAGACCGCTATCCTCGCCGGCCTCGGCGCTGCCGCACTCGCCTACGCCGCCGCCCGCATCGGCGGCACTCCTTACACCGCCGCCAAGGCGATCGCGATCGCCGCACCGCTCGTTGCCTTGGCGATCCTCTTGCCGCTGCTTGCAGGGGCCTGTCGCGAAAGTGGCCATATAGGCCACAAAAGCGACAGGCAACGCTTTGTCTTGCCCGTGGCGGCGGCGCTCTTCGCCATGGCCGCGGGCGTTTGCTCCCTCCTCGCCCTCGCCAACACCCCCGTCGGGCCGACCTCTTACTCGTCGACCCTCAGCGACTACCGCAAGGTCGTCGGCGCAGGGCCGACCTTGGTGATCGCTTCGCCGCAGCTCTTGAGCGAAGAACACGGCGTCCCGTACCTTGCCTGGGAGCTCCGTGGCGGGCGCGTCTGCATTCGCTCGACTGCCGAAGCGGGCCCGCTGCCGGCGGGGGTGCGCTTCGTGATCGGCGAAGACGGCGACTGGACGTTGCGGAAGGTGCGGCGTCCCGTTCCCGGCAAGACTCCCTGCCCGTTGATCGCCGTCCGCCAGGCGCGTCAGGGACCTGCGCGCTGATCTCCACGTACCATGGCCTGCGATGGAGGCCGCGACCGAGAAGATCACCTTCACCCTGCCCGATGGCAAGCCGCTGGAGCTGCCCGCCGGTGCCACCGGGACCGATGCCGCGGCCGCGATCGGCCCTGGCCTCGCCAAGGCCGCCCTGGCGATCAAGGTCGACGGCGAGCTGCGCGACCTGGCGGCGCCGCTGCCGGCGGCGGGCGGGGAGGTGGCGATCCTCACTGAGCGCGACCCCGAGGCGCTGGAGCTGATCCGCCACGACGCCGCCCACGTGATGGCCGAGGCGGTGGTGGACCTGTATCCCGGCACCAAGGTGACGATCGGCCCGCCGATCGAGTCCGGCTTCTACTACGACTTCGAGTTCCCGCCCGGGACCAAGATCACCGACGAGGACCTGCCGAGGATCGAGGGGGCGATGCAGGAGCACATCGCCGCCGACGAGGAGTTCTCCCGCCGCGACGTCCCCGTTGCCGAGGCGATCGAGATCTTCAAATCGCAGGACCAGGGCTTCAAGGTCGAGCTGATCGAGGACCTCGTCCGCGACGAAGGCGTCGAGACCGTCTCGCTCTACCGCAACGGTCCCTTCGAGGACCTCTGCCGCGGCCCACACGGACCCTCGACCGCCCGCATCAAGGCGATCAAGCTGAGCTCGGTCGCCGGCGCCTACTGGCGCGGCGACGAGACCCGCGAGAGCCTGACCCGCATCTACGGCACCGCCTTCTTCTCGAGGAAGGACCTGGAGGAGCACCTCGACCGCCTCGAGCAGGCCAAGGAACGCGACCACCGCCGCCTCGGCCCCCAGCTCGGCCTCTTCATGCTGCGCAAGGAGGCGCCGGGGATGCCGTTCTGGCTGCCCAACGGGACCACGATGCTGCGCCTGATCGAAACCGAGGTCCGCGACCAGCTGCGCAAGCGCGGCTACCAGGAGATCGCCACCCCGCAGGTGATGGACGAGAGCCTCTGGCACCGCTCTGGGCACTGGGACAACTACAAGGACGACATGTACTTCATGGAGGACGACGACCGCCGCTACGCGCTGCGGCCGATGAACTGTCCTGGCGCCTGCCTCGTCTACTCCTCCGACCGCCACTCCTACCGCGAGCTGCCGTTGCGCCTGGCCGAGTTCGGCCGCGTCTCCCGCAACGAGCGCGAGGGCGTCCTCCACGGCCTGCTGCGCGTCCGCGCCTTCACCCAGGACGACGCCCACGTGTACTGCACCGAGGAGCAGATCGGAGACGAGGTCGCCTCGATCTGCGAGGCGATCGACGAGCTGTATGCGCGCTTCGGCTTCGAGGACGTCCACGTCGAGCTCTCGACCCGACCGGAGAAGTCGATGGGGAGCGAGGAGCAGTGGGCGAAGGCCGAGGCGGCGCTGGCCGAGGCGCTGGAGAGCCAGGGCCGCGAGTACACGCTCAACCCCGGCGACGGCGCTTTCTACGGGCCGAAGATCGACTTCCACGTCACCGACGCGCTCGGCCGCTCCTGGCAGTGCGGCACCTGCCAGCTCGACTTCCAGATGCCGGAGCGCTTCGACCTCTACTACACCGGCGCCGACGACTCGGCCCACCGGCCGGTGATGATCCACCGCGCCCTGCTCGGCTCGATGGAGCGCTTCGCCGGCATCCTGATCGAGCACTACGCCGGTCGCTTCCCGACCTGGCTGGCGCCGGTCCAGGCGATCATGCTGCCGATCTCCGACCGCCACAACGACTACGGCTACCGCGCTTATGAGGAGCTGCGCGAACGCGGTGTCCGCGTCGCCGTCGACGACCGCTCCGAGTCGATCGGCAAGAAGATCCGCGACGCCTCGACGATCGGCTTCTACCCCTACATGCTGGTGGTCGGCGACCGCGAGCAGGAGACCGGCGCCGTCGCCGTCCGCTCCCGCGCCGAGGGCGATCTGGGGGAGATGTCACTCGCCGACTTCGCCGCCCGCGTCCAGACCGAGACCGGAGACGCCTGAGAACCTGTCTCAGGCCCGGCACTCGCCAGCCGCACACGCGGGTTTCAAGACAGGTTCTGAGCCCGCGATTTACGCGGAGCCGCTCGGTCTCTATACTGCGCCGAACTTGATCGCAGGCACCGAAAACCGCAGCCGCCGCTGAGCGCCCCGTGCCTGCTTACCGTTTCGTCCTCTTGAAGTCTCACGGTCTCAGTCGATAGTGCCGGTTCCCCGTAGGTTCGATCGGCGCCTCCCAGAGCGCGACACTACTCGGATAAATGAGCGGATCCGGGTCCCACAGGTGCGCCTGATCGGCGCCGACGGCGAGCAGCTGGGGATCGTCGACACCAGTGAGGCGATGCGCAAAGCGCAGGAGGCCGACCTCGACCTGGTCGAGGTGGCGCCGAACTCGAAGCCCCCGGTGACCCGCCTGCTCGACTACTCGAAGTACAAGTACGAGCAGGAGCAGAAGCAGAAGGCGGCGCGCAAGCACCAACAGCAGGTCAACGTGCGCGAAATCAAGCTGCGGCCGAAGATCGCCGACCACGACTACAACACCAAGAAGGGCCACGTCGAACGCTTCCTCAAGCACCGCGACAAGGTCAAGGTGACGATCATGTTCCGCGGCCGCGAGCAGGCCCACCCCGAGCGCGGCCGGGACCTGCTG
>JBQCCT010000309.1:0-6014 GCA_051961955.1 Solirubrobacterales bacterium | reverse complement strand
GCGCCGCCCGCGGCCTCGAGGCGCCCGGCCGCCGTGCCTTCAAGATGGCCGAGCACCTGTCCGACATGCTCGCCTTCCGCAGCGCCGGTGCCGATGCCGACGTCCACCACTACCAATGGCTGACGGTCCCCGGGCTTGACGCGCTGCTGATCCCGCCGGCGCGGCCGCGGGTGATGACCGCCCACTACATCCTGCCGCCGCAGCCGAGCCGCCGCGCGGTCCGCTCCGCCCTTCGTGTCTTCGACAGCATGGACGCGGTCGTCGCCCACTCCGAGCACGGCGCCGCCCGCCTCCGCGACGAGGTCGGCCTCGACCCGGCCAGGATCCGCGTCATCCCCCACGGCGCATTCGACTACCTAACTAGGCTGCCGGAGGAGAAGCCGCTGCCGGCCGAGCTGGAGGGCGCCGACGGTCCGGTGATCCTCTCCTTCGGCTTGCTCCGCCCTTACAAGGGAATCGAGAACCTGCTCGAAGCCTTCCGCCGGGTCCGCCGCGCCGAGCTCTGGATCGTCGGCAACCCGCGCATGGACATCGCCCCGCTGCGCGAGCTCGCCGCCGAGGCCGGTGGCCGCGTCCGCTTCGTCACCCGCTTTGTCGACGAGGCCGAGATCCCGGCGATCTTCCGCCGCGCCGACCTCGTCGTCCTGCCCTATCTCGACGCCGAGCACTCGGGCGTCCTCTACACCGGCCTCGCCTTCGGCAAGCCGCTGCTGCTGAGCGCGGTGGGCGGGTTTCCGGAGGTGGCCGAGGCCGGCGCCGCCCGCCTAATCCCGCCTGGCGACACCGCCGCCCTCGCCTCAGCGTTGGAGGAGCTGACGAGCGATGGGGCCGCCCGCGCCGAGCTGGCCGCCGCGGCGACCCGCGCCGCCGCCGGCCCGTTCTCCTGGGACGAGGCCGCCCGCCGCACGCTCGACCTCTACCGCGAGCTGCTGGAGGCACGCGCGTGACCACCGTCGCCGCCATTCTCTTCTGGCTCAGCGCCGCCCTGCTCGTCTACACCCACCTCGGCTACCCAGTGGTGCTGGCGGCGCTAGTCCGTCTCCCTCGTTTCCACCATCGTGGCCCCTATAGGGGCTTCAAGGGTGGAAACGATGCAGTCGAGGAGCTCCCCACGGTTTCGCTGATCGTCCCCGCCTACGACGAGGAGGAGGTGATCGCGGCAAAAGTGGCCAACGCGCTCGCGCTCGACTACCCGCGCGAGCGGCTGCAGATCATCGTCGCCTCCGACGGCTCCAGCGACGCCACCGCCGAGCGCGCCCGCGCCGCCGGCGCCAGCCTCGTGCTGGAGCTACCCCCGGGCGGCAAGGTCGCCGCCCTCAACGCCGCCGCCGAGCAGGCAGCCGGAGAGGTGCTGGCCTTCTCCGACGCCAACAGCGCCTGGAAGCCCGACGCGCTGAGGCAGCTCGTCGCCCCCTTCGCCGACGCCGGGGTCGGCTACGTCTGCGGCCGCGTCCGCTTCCTCGACCCCGACGGCGACAACCTGGAGGGCGCCTACTGGCGCTACGAGATGGCGGTGCGGGAAATGGAGTCGGCGCTGGCCGGCGTCACCGCCGGCAACGGCGCCATCTACGCGGTCCGTCGCGACGCCTATGTCCCGCTCGCTCCCTCCGGCAGCCACGACCTCAGCTTCCCATTCCTCCTGGCAAAGCGCCGCCTGCGCTCGCTCTACGCGCCCGCCGCCCGCGCCGAGGAGAAGATGGTGCCGACGATCGAGGGCGAGTTCGAGCGCAAACGGCGGATGATGGTCGGCCTCTGGGACATCGTCGTCGGCGAAGGGATGCTCTCGCCGCGCCGCTACCCGCCGCTGTTCGCCTTCGAGATCGCCTCCCACCGGCTCCTGCGTTATCTCAGCCCGCTGCTGCATGTGATCGCCTTCGTCGCCAACGTCTTCCTGCTCGGTTCCGGCTGGTTCTACGTCCTCACCTTTGTCCTCCAGCTGGCCTTGATCGCCGCCGCCCTGCTTGGCCGCGTCGTCCCGCTCGTTCCCCTCCGCATTGCCCGCTACTACGTGATGACCACCGCCTCAATCGCCGCCGGCACCTGGGACCGCCTCCGCCACGGCGCGGGTGGCCGCTGGGAGAAGGCGGCAGGAACTCGCTGATGCCGCGGGTCTTCGACATCTTGATCGCCGCGCTTGCCCTCGCGGTTCTCTCAACGGTGCTGTTGATCGCCGCGATCGCGATCAAGCTGACCAGCCCCGGCCCGATCGTCTACCGCCAGCGCCGCGTCGGCCTCGGTGGGCGCGAGTTCGAGATGTGGAAGCTGCGGACGATGGTCCAGGGCTCCGACCCCGTCGGCGTCGGCAAAGTGGTCTACCGTGACGACCCCCGCGTTACCGGACCCGGTCGCTTCCTCCGCCGTACCTCGCTGGACGAGATCCCGAACCTGGTCAACGTCCTCCGCGGCGAGATGGCGATCGTCGGCCCCCGCCCGACGATCCCGGCGCAGGTCGAGGCCTACACACCGCGCCAAAAACGCCGCCACGCGGTGTTGCCCGGGATCAACGGCTGGGCCCAGGTCCAGGGCCGCGCCGGCATCCCCTGGGAGGAGCGGATCGAGCTCGACGTCTGGTACGTCGACCACCGCAGCCCCGCCCTCGACCTTCGCATCCTCGCCAAGACCGCCTGGCTCGTCCTCACCGGCCAGGGCCTATCCCCCGACTGACGCCGACGGGCCTGTTTCCCGACATATACGTGGGTTTCAGGCCCGTCGGCGGGTAGGGTTCGCGCGTGAGTGACGATCGCCCCGAGGTGAGCTTGCGGCCGTTCCGGCCTGAGGACGCGGCGGCGGTGCATCGCTGGTTCAACAACCCGGAGGCGACGCAGACGTTGATGGAGCAGCGCGACGAGTTCACGCCGGAGCAGGCGGAGGCCTGGACGCGGCGGGCGATGGACGATTCCGGCGAGGACCGCAAGTTCGCGATCGAGGTCGAGGGCTACGACGAGCCGGTCGGCTTCACCGCCCTCTACGGGCTCTTCCGCCAGACCGCGCCGGAGCTCGGCGCGCTGATTGGGGATGACGTCCGCGGCAAGGGCGTCGGCCGCCGCGCCGAGGCGCTGACGATCGCCAAGGCCTTCGACGAGTACGGTGCCCACCGTGTTTACGGTCGCATCCCCGCCCGCAACGAGGTGGCGAAGAAGACCGTCGCCGGCCTCGGCTGGAAGCACGAGGGGACGATGCGAGCGCACCTCGCCCGCACGGACGCGCCGCCGGACGACTGCGAGGTCTGGGGCGTGCTCCCCGACGAGTTCCGCACCGCCGCCGCGGACCTGCTCGACTGATTGCGACGTGAACGCCTTCTCTGCCAGGGCCGAGCTCCTAGAAGACCGCGGCGAAGCCGCTACCGACAACGAGTTCTTCCGCTCTCGGGCCTTCCTAGACGCCGAGGGTATCTCTCACACGCTGCGAATCGAAAGTGCTGCTGGCGAGCTGCGCGCTCCACTGGTCGTCCGCGACATCGACGGAACCGAACTCCGCGACGCGATCTCTCCGTACGGCTATCCAGGGTTGGTCGGGAGTCGGGGGGAATCCCGACGGAGCCTCCCCGCTGTTTCTCCGGCGGGACTCCCCCCGACTCCCCCAATCAACCCGGCCGAGATCGACTTCTCCGAGACCGGCCTCGTCAGCGTGTTCCTTCGCCACACGCTCAGACCCGCGCCGCTGACTGGAGCCACTGAGCGGAACATCGTCCAGATCGCTGATCCGAGTCTGCCGCCCAAGAGCCGGCCGAGCGACCGGCGTCAGGTGCGGCGCAATCTGGAAGCTGGCTACAAGCTGGATCTGGTGCCCGGATCCGAGACCAGCGCCGATCAGCGGGCCGGGTTCCTCGACGTCTACGGGCAGACGATGCGCCGTACCGGCGCTGCCGAGCATTACTTCTTCGGGGCCTCCTACTTCGACCGCATCCTCGAAGCCCCCCGTACCTGGCTCGCCCTCGCCCATGACCCCGAGGGCCAGCTCGCCGCCGCCTCGATTGCCGCCGTCAGTGACGGCTACCTGCACTACTACCTCAGCGGCAGCGCCGACTCGCACCTGCGCGAGGCGCCGATGAAGAACGTCGTCACCCGCCTCCTCGAGCACTCTGCCGAGCTTGGCCTGCCCCTCAATCTCGGCGGCGGCCTCCGCCCTGGCGATGCCCTCGAGGAGTTCAAGCGCGGTTTCGCCAACCGGCAACAGCCGTGGCTCACCTTGGAGCTGATCTGCGATGCCGAGAAGTACGCGCAGCTGAGCGCCGGCCGCGACGCGGCCGGCTTCTTCCCCGCCTACCGCGCCTGAGCCGCTATTCAGACTTAGCCGGTTACGGTTCTTCCGGTTCGGCTGGAGTCGGGCCCGTGAAGGTGAAAGCCGTTACCGGCTCGCCGCCGTACTTGCCCCACGTCGCCTTGCCAAAGGCGCGGATCGCGTCGAGCGTCGCTTGTCCTTCCCAGCCCGGGCAGCCGAGCAGGTTGGTCCAGGTCGTTGCCGCCACTGCGTACTGCATTTTCACGTTGGGGAAGAACAGCGTTGCCCCGTACATCTCGTCGTAGAGCCCCTTCAGTTCCCGCTGGATCTGTTCGGAGAGATCGGGTGCGTACTGGATCTCCATCCGGCCGTGCTCAAGGGAGTGGACGTAGTCGATCGGTTCCGGTTCTTCGTAGTAAGCGCCGTCGGCCTGCTGGTAGGGCGGTTCGACGTGCGGGCCCGAGGTGGGCGGGCTGGTTTCGTAGTTGGGTTCTGGCGAGCCGGGTGGGATGTGCTCGTGCCCCTCATCTTTGAGATGCAGTTCCAGGCGGCAGCCGGCTTTTTCCGCAGCCTGTTCCAGGTTCGTGATCTTCGGCGGCGGCGGGATGATGCCGGTCCGTTCATCGGGTTGGATTCCGTTGGTCGAGCCGATTTCGGTGTTGAGGTTGATGTGAGCGCCACCGGCATCGGCTTGGCCGGGCCGCGTGCCACCACTTTCGCTGCTGTCACTTCCGCCGCTGGCGAGGATGAAGATCACCACCGCGGCTACAAGGATCACAGTCGAGACGGCCGCGTAACCGATGATCAGCCGGTTGCGGTTCGATTTCTCATCGCCTTTTTCGCCGGCGATGCGTTCCTGCCGGAGGCGCTCCCTGTCTTTCCCACCGTCGGCCATCGGACTGAAGCCTATTCGGCTCGCTCCATTTCAGCAGCATCGCCCCGCACCCGCTCCCATGGCCGCGAGGCCTTCAGGGCTCCCAGCACCGCCCGCGTCGCCGGCGCCCGGTTGAGCGCGTAGAAGTGGATCCCCGGCGCCCCGGCGATCAGCAGCTCGGCGCACTGCTGGGCCGCGTAAGCGATGCCGAGCTCGAACTCCCGCTCCGGGTCGCCGCTGGCGGCCGCGAAGGCGGCTTCCAGCGCCGGCGGGATCGTCGCATCGCAGAGCTCGCAGATCCGCTTCGTCTGGGCGAAGCCGGCAACCGGGATGATGCCCGCGAGGATCGGCACCTCGATCCCCTGCGCCCGCGCCGCCCGCACGAAGTCGAAGTAGACCTCGTTGTCGAAGAAGAGCTGGGTGATCAGGAAGCCGGCGCCGGAGTCGACCTTCGTCTTCAGGTAGCGCAGGTCCGTCTCCCGGTCGGAAGCCTCGGGATGCACCTCTGGGAAGCAGGCGCCGCCGATCCCGAAATTCCAGCCGGCCGAGATGAAGGCGGCGAGCTCGGCGGCGCTGCCCAGCCCGCCCTCGGGCTGGACGAAGTCCTCCTGTCCCCGCGGCGGATCGCCGCGCAGGGCGAAGACGTTCTCGATCCCCGCCGCCTCGATCCGGTCAAGCGTCGCCGCCAGCCCCTCGGTCGTCTCGCCGACGCAGCTGAGATGGGCCATCGTCTCGAACCCGATCTCGTCCTTCAGCGCCGCCGTGATCTCCACCGTGCCGTCGCGGGTCGAGCCGCCCGCGCCGTAGGTGACCGAGACGAAGTCCGGCTCCAGGGCGCGCAGCTCGCGCGCCGTCTCGTAGAGCTGCTCGGCCGCCTCCGCCGTCTTCGGCGGGAAGAACTCGACCGAGAAGGTCGGCC
>JBQCCT010000308.1:0-2673 GCA_051961955.1 Solirubrobacterales bacterium | reverse complement strand
TCGCGGAACTAGCCGTCCGGCTAGCAGAGGACCGCACCGCGGCCGCACGAGCCCAGTGCGGTGGCGGACGCTTCCGCCCATCCGAACGAACGGGAGGCTGCAGCAAACGGCGCGATCCGGCCGCGGACGGGGCGCGAATCCCCCCGGATCGTCGGTTGACGCTCCTCCGGTCGCCGACTTGACTAGATGGGGCATGGGAGCACTGCGGACAGGAGCGCTCAGGTGAAGGTCGTCATCTTCTGCGGTGGGTTCGGCGTCCGCATGGGCGACGAGACACGACGCATCCCGAAGCCGATGATCGAGGTCGGCGGGCGCCCGATCCTCTGGCACATCATGCATTACTACTCGATGTGGGGCCATGACGAGTTCATCCTCTGCCTGGGCTACAAGGGCGAGGTCGTCAAGCAGTACTTCCTGTCCTACAACGGCGCGCTTCTCAACGACTTCGTCCTCGACCGCGGCTCGGAGGGGACGAAGATGGAGCTGCTCTCGCGCGATCTGGACAAGTGGCGGATCACGTTCGTCGACACGGGCCTGACCGCGACGATCGCGGAGCGGCTGAAGGCGGTCGAGCCGTACCTCGGCGATGACCAGGAGTTCCTCGCGACGTACGGCGATGGGCTCACCGACGCGCCGCTTCCCGAGGTGATCGACTCCTTCCGCGAGAGCGGGAAGACAGCGATGTTCCTGTCCGTCCATCCGCAGTTCAACGCGCACGTGATCTCGACCGACGCAGAGGGGAACGTGAGCGCCGTCGAGGACCTGAGCCGCTCGGACATCCGGATCAACGGAGGCTTCTTCGTGCTGAAGCGCCGGATTCTCGATCTGATCGAGCCGGGGCACGAGCTCGTCGAGGAAACGTTCGCTCGCCTGATCGACGAGCGCGAGCTGGCTGCGTTCCCGTACGAGGGGTTCTTCGGACCCATGGACACGATCAAGGATCGCCAACGGCTCGAGAGCCTCAACGAGTCGGGCGACCCACCCTGGCGCAGGATCACACCCGCGACCGTTCCAGCCTGAGTCGCAGCGGGAAAAGCGTGCGGCGCCGGCTCGATCGCGATACGTTCCACCCGTCGATGCGGCGGCGGGGATCCAGGCGGCGGGCATGACCGCGAGCAGCGTTCGTCCGCTGGTCCGCCGGCCCCTGCGTCTCGCAGCCCTGGCGGGCGCTGCGACGCTGGTCGCGCTCCTGCTCACGAGCGCGTCGGTCAGCGCTCCCTCCGGCCTGGTAGCCGCCTACGCCTTCGACGAGGGGACGGGCACCACCGTCAGCGACGCCTCCGGCAACGGCAACACCGGCACCGTCTCGGGCACGACCTGGTCGAGTAGCGGCAAGTTCGGATCGGCGTTGTCGTTCAACGGCTCCTCCAGCCGGGTGACGATCCCGAACTCGAGCTCGCTGCAGCTCTCGAGCGGGATGACGCTCGAGGCCTGGGTCAACCCGACCACCGTCTCGAGCGCCTGGCGCGACGTGATCGAGAAGGGCAACGACAACTACTTCCTGATGGGCACCACCGACCACTCCTCGGCCGCGGGCGGCGGCGCCATCATCGGCGGCAGCTACGGCCAGGTCTTCACCACCAGCCCGCTGCCGGCCAACAGCTGGTCGTTCCTGGCGCTCACCTACGACGGCGCCACGGTGCGCCTCTACCTGAACGGCACCCAGGTCTCGAGCGTCGCCCACACCGGCGCGATCACCAGCTCGACCAACGCGCTGACGCTCGGCAGCGACCCCTTTTACGGCCAGTTCTTCAACGGCCTGATCGACAACCTGCGCATCTACAACAGCGCCCTCTCGGCCGCCGCGATCCAGACCGACATGACGACCGCGGTCAGCGGCACGCCGGACACGACCCCGCCGAGCGCGCCAGGCACGCTCACCGCCACCGTCGCGAGCGCATCGGAGATCGACCTCAGCTGGGGTGCTGCGACCGACAACGTCGGCATCGCCAACTACCAGATCTGGCGCTGCCAGGGCACGGGCTGCAGCAACTTCGCCCAGGTCGGGACGACTGCAAACGGCACCACCACCAGCTTCCAGGACAAGAGCCTCAGCGCCTCGACCAGCTACAGCTACCAGGTGCGCGCGGTCGACACGTCGAACAACCCCGGCCCGTTCAGCAACACCGCCAGCAAGACGACCGCGGCCAGCGACACCCAGCCGCCGACGGCGCCCGGGACGCTGACCGCGACCCCGGCCAGCTCGGCCGAGATCGACCTCAGCTGGGGTGCTGCGACCGACAACGTCGCGATCGCCAACTACCAGATCTGGCGCTGCCAGGGCACGGGCTGCATCAACTTCGCGCAGGTCGGGACGACGGCCAACGGCACCACCACCAGCTTCCAGGACACCGGGCTCAGCGCTTCCACCACCTACGTCTACGAGGTGCGGGCGGTCGACACCTCGAACAACCTGGGGCCGTACAGCAACACCGCCTCCGGGACGACGCAGGCCAGCGACACCCAGCCGCCCTCGGCACCCGGGACGCTCACCGCGACCCCGGCCAGCCCGAACGAGGTCGACCTCAGCTGGGGCGCCGCGACGGACGACGTCGGCATCGGCGGCTATCGGATCGACCGCTGCGCGGGCGCCGGCTGCACCGACTTCTCGCATCTGATCCAGACGAGCGGGACGGGGACGACGTACCAGGACACGACCGTCTCCCCGGCCAC
>JBQCCT010000307.1:0-11050 GCA_051961955.1 Solirubrobacterales bacterium | reverse complement strand
CTTTCGGCGACGGTCACGACAAGCTCCTCGGTTTCGAGAGCCTCGAAGGGTCGGCCTTCCGCGACACTCTGATCGGCACCCCGCAGGCGAACGTGATCAACGGTGGGCCGGGGGATGACCAGCTGATCGGCGGTGGCGGTGCCGACACCTTGATCGGCGGCCAGGGCAGCGACGGTTGCACCGGCGCAAAAGGCCGGACCACTTCTTGTGGCAAGGAAGCGCCGCCGAAAGGCTCCGCTTATATCCAGCTCGATCCGACCCCAGGCGGGGGCGCCGGCTTACAAATCGTCGGCGGCTCCGGCTCCGACCACTTCGTCGTCGCCTTCGACGAAGCGACCCAGACCTTCGGCATCACCGCCAAAGCCGGCCTGGCGATCAGCCCTGGCTGCTCACACACGCCGGGGACCACCACGACCGTTTCCTGTCCCGCCGGCGGCCCAGCGCGCTGGCTGATGGCCGACCTCGGTCCCGGCAACGACAGCCTCAGCGTCGAAGGCTCGCTGCGGGCGGTGGGCAGCGTCCGCTTCGCCGGGGGGCTCGGCAACGACACGATCCACGGCGGTCCCGAGGACGACCTGATCGAGTCCGGGCCGGGCTCGGACCATTTATATGGGGGCGACGGCGCCGACGGGCTGGTCGGCGGACTGCCCGGGCCGACCTACCTCTACGGCGAAGGCAGCGGCGACCTGCTGGCAGCCGGCGGCGGTTGCGCCGGTGGGGCGCTGGTCGGCGGGTCCGGCCGCGACGACGCCTCCTTCGCCGAGACCCAGGCCCATCCCGGTCTGCTGATCATCTCCTTCCCGCTGCACAAAGCCTGGATCACGACCGTGAAGAACTGCCACCCGGTCCACCTCTCGCCGACCGACGAGGACATGGAGGGCTCCTTCGACAACGACGTCCTGATCGGCGACAGCGGGCCCAACAGCATGCTTGGGCAGCCCGGCCGGGACCGCTTCTACGGCAACGGCGGCGAAGACGTGATCGACGCCCGCGACGGCGTCCGTGACTTCTCGATCCAGTGCGGTACCGGCCACCCGGCCGAAACGGTGCGGGTCAGGGGTCCGGGCGGCAAGGTCGAAACGCGCGAAACCGAAGCGACGGGCACCCCCGCGGGCCGCGCCCTCACCGACTCCTTCGACCCCGAACCCTTCAACTGCTCCACCGTCAAGCACGGCAACCCCGTGCCCGGCCTCAACGGCTGAGCACGGGGTCGCTCTAGCTTCAGCGTTTTTTCCGTTTCGCCCCGGCGCCTTTAGAGCCCTCGACGCGACGGATCGTCCAGAAGTCACTTGCAAGCGACCGCTGCACGGGATAGGGGTACGGCATCGTGAAGTAGCCGTCCATCCCCCAACCGGTGCCCCACGAGTTGCGGACGATGAAGCGCTGTTTGTCCTCTTCGTAGCCGACCGCCAGAACCGCGTGGCCACCGAGGACTTTCTCACCGGCGCGGGGCATCGGCATTTCACCCGTTTTCGCCACTTTTTGGCTCTCGAAGCTCTCGTAGACCGTGAACCCGAAGATAAACGGGAAGCCCTCGGCCAGGCATCCCTTCATCTGTCCCAGCGTCTGGTTCACCCGCATGTAGAGGATCGCCTGGTGTTTTTTGCCTTCCACGTAGGCCGCTTTGCTGGGTTTTTCGCGGAAGCGTTCGATGTCGTAGGGCCAGGTGTCCTCTTTCGGCGCCCCGAGTTTGGCGACGCTCTTGACGCCGTCGCGGATCTGCGCCCCGCTGTCCGATTCGATGGTCCCCTCCATCGCCCGCTCGTTGAAGTAGACGTACAGCCGCGACGGGGTGAACGCTTTCTGCCGCTGCTTGATCTGGTCGAACTCGAGCGCCGCCCCGATCGCGTTGGCGGTGCAGCTACCGAGTTCGCCCTGGTCGTAGACAGGCGGGCATTTGTCCCGCAGGTCGACTTTGTCCGGGAGTTTCGCCAGCGGTTTCAGCGGTGCCGCGTAGAGCAGATCCCGCCCATCGGGGAGGTCTGGAATCCAACCCTTCCCTTTGTTCACGTCAGCCATGTGCGCCTCCTGAGCGTTTGGGGAAAATTGCGCCAATCGTACTATCAGCGTCCACCCCAGTTCCACCCCTAAACGCATAGCCCAAAAAACCAAGACGTTTCCGCAACGCGCACGTTTTCCCCTGACCCCGAAGCGAGCTCCGGGGGGAGAACCCACCCGGCGTTCGTCCTTAGGACGTATATGCCGGTCCAAGGACGAACGCCACCATCACATCGGCCGCTGGCGGAGATCGCTACGAAGCAGCACGGCGTTGTCTCGATGGCGCAGCTTCGAGATATGGGCTACGCGAAAAGCACTGTGATCGAGTGGAGCAGCACGGGCCACCTGCATTCCTTGCATCGGGGTGTCTATGCCGTGGGGCATCGGCGGTTGACTTGGCATTCGTGGTGCTGGGCGGCGGTGCTGGGGGCGGAACCGCTGGAGACGGACGAGGTCTGCTGGCCGGCTGTCGCCAGTCATCTGACGGCCGCCTACCTCTGGGGGCTGCTGCGCTACCGGCCGGAGACGATGCACGTGACGGCGCCGACGCGGCGACGGGCTAAGCGCCGGTTCAAGGTCCACTTCTCCTCGATCCTGGCGACGGAGGACCGGGCGGTCCGGGAGGGAATTCCCGTCACCGCTTGGCCGCGGACGCTGCTGGACCTGGCGATCACCGCTCGGCCCGATCAGATGGAGCGGTGTCTGGAGCGGGCCGAAGAGCTCGGTCTCCTCGACGTGCGCGCGGTCGAAGAGCTGCTCGGCCGCTCTGGCGGGCACCGCGGCCGCGGTCGCCTCGCCGGCGCCCTCGCTCTCTACCGCCCCGACCCCGCCTTCACCCGCTCGCGCTTCGAGCAGCGCTTTCGCCGCCTCGTCCAGCGCGCCGGCCTGCCGGCCCCGTCGATGAACTTCAACGTCGCCGGGTACGAGCTCGACGCCTACTGGCCGGAGCTGCGCTTCGCGGTCGAACTCGACCTCTTCGAGACCCACGGCACCCGCGCCGCCTTCGAGCGCGACCGCCGCCGCCAGGAGGAGCTGAAGCTGCTGGGCATCGAGATGATCCGGGTCACGAAGCCGCGCCTCGACCGGGAACCGCAGGCGGTGCTCCGCAACCTCGCCACGCTGCTCGAGCACCGCCGGCGCGAGGTAGGCGCTACTCAACGCGCTTGAACTAGGCTTCGGTACGTGGCACGGAAGACCGCAGTCGGAGACGAGGCCGCGGCGATCGCCGCGGCGATCGCGCGGTTCGAGGCCGAATTCACCGGCACCCCGGCAGAGAAGGATCTAGCCCCTGCCTGGCAGCGGGCCGCCCTGCTGGAGGGCGTTGGCGCAAAGGAGACGATCGAGGCGCTAAGAGGAGGTTCGAAATGGCTGTCGTGAAAATCATCGAGCTGGTTGGCAGCTCCAAGACGTCCACCGACGACGCCGCCAAGCAGGCGCTGCTGCAGGCGCAGGGCTCGCTGCGAAATATCCGCGCCGTCGACATCGTCTCGACCGGCATCCGGGGCGAGAACCTGGACGAGTACCGCGCCCACGTCCGCGTCGCATTCTTGATCGAGGGAACGGAGGTCGACTGATGGCAGAGGAGCAGGGGAACGAGATCCGCGAGGTCTCGCGCGAAGAGGCCCGCAAGATGGTGGACGAGGGAGCGCAGCTACTCGACGTCCGCGCCGACCACGAGTGGGAGGCGGGCCGGATCAGCGGCGCCACCCACGTGCCGCTGCCGGAGCTGCCGGAGCGGCTCGGCGAGGTCGACAAGGAGCGGCCGGTGGTCGTCTACTGCCGCGGCGGCAACCGCTCGACGATGGCCACCGCCGCTCTCAACGACGCCGGCTACGAGGCAGTGAAGCTGAGCGAGGGAATCGTCGGCTGGTCTGAGGAAGACCTGCCGCTGGAGCCGGAGGGCGGCTACGTCGCCGAATCGGGCGAGGCGGCGGCGATCCTGCAGGCGCAGAAAAAAAGCTGACCAGAGGCCGGGAGCCTCCAACCGCTCAAAAATTTAAATACCTGAATCCCAATCGGGTTTGCTACCTTTCTCCCATGGAGGCAGCAGTAGCTGAGAACAAGGTGCAGAAGGGCAAGGGCCGAGTCGGGACCCCGGAGAACCCGGAGACTTACGAGAACGTCCCCGGCCACGTCATCCCGATCATCGAGCGCGAGTTCGACGACTTCGACAACGAAGCCGAGCAGTTCCTCGCCGGCGAGCTGGAGGAGCACCAGTTCATCGGCTTCCGCCTCAAACAGGGCGTCTACGGGCAGCGCCAGCCCGACGTCCAGATGATCCGGATCAAGCTTCCCTTCGGCGGGGTCACGCCGGAGCAGATGGACGCCTTCGCCAGCGTCGTCGAGAAATACGCGCCGCTGAACAAGGGCCACATCACCACCCGCCAGAACATCCAGATCCACCACGTGCCGCTCCGCGACACCGAGCTTCTTGTGCGGGAGATCGCCGAAGTCGGCCTCTCTTCCCGCGAGGGATGCGGCAACACCGTCCGCAACGTCACCGGCGACCCCTGGGCCGGTGTCGCCGCGGACGAGGTCTTCGACCCGACCGCCCACGGCACCGCTTACGTCCGCTACTTCGTCCGCCACCCGACCACGCAGCTGATGCCGCGCAAGATCAAGACCGCCTTCACCGGCTCCGACGAGGATCGCGCGATCACCGGCATCCACGACATCGCCTACATCAGCCGCGAACGCGACGGCGTCAAGGGCTTCGAGGTCCGGGTCGGCGGCGGCACCTCGATCATGGCCCGCGTCGCCCCGACCCTGTACGAGTTCGTCGAGGCCGACAACGGCGACTACCTCAAGGTCGCCGAGGCCGTCTTCCGCATCTTCGACCGCCAGGAGTGGCTGCGCGTGAACCGCGCCCGCGCCCGGATCAAGGTCCTGGTCGACAAAATCGGCATCGACGCCTTCCGCGAGCTGGTCGACGAGGAGCTCGAAGGCGACTGGGTCGGCGAGCGCGAATTCGGCCCCGAGCTGGTCGAGCGCCTCAGCTTCGCCGTCGACGAGGAGGCCAACGCCCCCGAGCCGCCGCTCGCTCCGTCGTCCCCGAACGGCGACCGCACCGAGTTCGAGCGCTTCCTCGCCGGCAACGTCGAGGCGCAGCGCCAGGAGGGCTTCTCGACCGTCGAGGTCAAGGTCACCCGCGGTGACCTCACCCCGGAGCAGTTCCGCGGCCTCGCCCAGATCATGCGCGAGTACACCGGCGGCGCTGCCCGCAGCACGGTCCAGCAGAACTTCGTCCTGCGCTGGGTCCGCGACGAGTCGCTCTACGACGTCTGGGAGCGCCTCACCGCGCTCGGCCTCGGCGAGGCCGGCGCCCGCGAGATCACCGACGTGGTCAGCTGCCCCGGCACCGACAGCTGCAAACTCGGGATCACCGCCTCGATGGGCCTCAACCGGGCGATCAAGGAGCGGGTCGAGTCGATGCAGATCAGCGACGAGCTGAGTAAGCGCATCCACATCAAAATGAGCGGCTGCCCGAACGGCTGCAGCCAGCACCACATCGCCAACATCGGCTTCTACGGCGCCTCGCTGAAGGTCGGCGACCGCCAGATGCCGGCCTACATCCCGCACATCGGCGGCAACTTCGAGGGCGGCGAGGTCGTCTTCGGCAAGCGGCTGAAATCGCGGTTGCCCGCCAAACGGGTGCCCGAGGCGGTCGAGCGCTGGGTGCGGCTCTACGAGGCCGACCGCAGCGAAGGCGAGGAGTTCAACGCTTTCGCCGAGCGGGTCGGCGCCGAGCCGTTCGAAGCAGCGGTCAAGGAGCTCACCCTCCCGGCCGAGTTCAGCCTCGAGACGATGCAGCAGTTCATCGACTGGAACCGCTCCAGCCCTTACAAAGTCGAGCGCGGCGAGGGGGAGTGCGCGATCTAGCTCGCGTCTGCGCGGAGCGATGAAACCACCTCCCGTCACCCTCTCCGGCACCGTGCCCACACCGGCGGACCTCGACCACGAGGCGATCGCCGCTGAGCTCGAGGAGCGCAGCGCGCAGGAGACGCTGGAGTGGATGTTCGAGAACTTCGGCGAGCGGCACTACATCGCCTGCTCGTTTCAGAAAACCAGCTCGGTCACGGCTCACCTGGCCAGCCAGGTCAACCCCGAGGCGCGCTTCTTCTATCTCGACACCGAGGTCCTCTTCGAGGAGAGCTACGAGACCCGCGACCGCCTCGCCGAGGCGCTCGGGATCGAGTTCGACCGCTTCCACAACCTGACGCTGGAGGAGCAGGCCGCCGAGCATGGCGACGAGCTCTGGAACCGCGACCCGGACGCCTGCTGCGGGATCCGCAAGGTCGAGCCGATGCGCCAGGCCCTCTCTTCCGTAGACTGCTGGGTCGCCGGTGTCCGCCGGGCAGACTCCAGCAGCCGCGCCAAAACCCCGAAGTTCGGCTGGGACAAGCGGTTCAACCTCTGGAAGCTGAATCCTCTGGCGGACTGGACCGAGCGCGACGTCTGGAACTACATCCGTGAGCACCACCTCCCGTACAACCCGCTCCACGATCGCGGCTACCCGTCGATCGGCTGCACCCACTGCACCAAGCCGGTCGAACCGGGTGGGGATCTGCGCGACGGTCGCTGGAGCGGCCTCGCAAAGACCGAGTGCGGGATCAACTAGCGGTTCCTCTGGAAGCCGCCCTTAATTCCTTAATTACTTGTTCCTTTTCCCAACCGATAGGTAGAGAGATTTTCGACGATGAGCGAGACCATGGCTGAGCTGTCCCTGACCCTTTCCGAGCGCCACACGGCGGACTTCGAGATGATCGGCAACGGCGGTTTTGCGCCGCTGGCCGGCTTCCAGGGATCCGCCGACTGGGAGCGTGTCTGCAGCGAGATGCGGACCGCCGACGGTGATTACTGGCCGATCCCGATCACGCTGGCGACCGACCTCGACTGCCAGGTTGGCGACGTCGTCGAGCTCTCCAGCGACGAAGGCAAGAAGCTGGGGCGGATCAAGGTCGAGGAGATCTTCGAGCGCGACGTCAAGCGCGAGGCCGAGCAGGTCTATGGCACCACCGACGAGGCCCACCCGGGCGTTGCCGCGATCTACGAGGAGGGCAACCGCTGCATCGCCGGCCCGATCGAGGTCGACGCGCTGCCCGACCACGAGGAGGCCTTCATGCGCCGCTACCTGACGGCGCCGGAGACCAAACAGGCCTTCGCCGAGCGCGGCTGGAAGCGAATCGTCGCCTTCCAGACCCGCAACCCGATCCACCGCGCCCACGAGTACCTGACCAAGGCCGCGCTGGAGACCTGCGACGGGCTCTTCATCCAGCCGCTGATCGGCAAGACCAAGGCCGGCGACATTCCCGCCGACGTGCGGATGCGCTGCTACGAGGTGCTGATGGAGAACTACTACCCCAACGACCGGGTGATGCTCGGCGTCAAGCCGGCGAAGATGCACTACGCCGGGCCCCGCGAGGCGGTCCTGCACGCGATCGTCCGCCGCAACTACGGTGCCACCCACTTCATCGTCGGCCGCGACCACGCGGGCGTCGGCGACTACTACGGCACCTACGACGCCCAGAAGATCTTCGATGACATCGACATCGACGAGCTGGGCATCGAACCCCTCTTCTTCGAGCACAGCTTCTGGTGCAACGAGTGCGAGGGCATGGCCTCGGGCAAGACCTGCCCCCACGGCAATGAGGCCCACGTGTTCCTTTCCGGCACCAAAGTGCGCGAGATGCTCGGCAACGGCGAACGGCCGCCGCAGGAGTTCTCGCGCAACGAGGTCGCCGACATCCTGATCGACGCTTACAAGGAGGACTGACAAAGCATGGCTGGTGAGAAGGGCTTCACCCTCTGGTTCACCGGGCTCTCCGGGGCCGGCAAGACGACGATTTCCCGACAGCTGGAGGGCCATCTTCGCGAGCGCGGCTGCAAGCTCGAGATCCTCGACGGCGACGTCGTGCGGGAAAACCTCTCAAAGGGTCTCGGCTTCTCGAAAGAGGACCGCGACACCAACATCCGCCGGATCGCCTTCGTCGCCGACCTGCTCAGCCGCAACGGCGTGCCGGTGATCACCGCGGCGATCTCCCCCTACGCGGCGATCCGCCAGGAGGCTCGCGACCTGATGGGCGATCGCTTCATCGAGGTCTACGTCAAGGCGTCGGTCGACACCTGCGCGGAGCGCGACGTCAAGGGTCTCTACGAGAAAGCCTTCAAAGGCGAGATCAAGGAATTCACCGGCGTCTCCGACCCCTACGAGGTTCCCGAGAACCCGGACTTCGTCGCCGACACCGAAAACGAGACTCCCGAGGAGTCGGCCGAGAAGCTGTTGGCCTACCTCGAGCAGCGGGACCTGGTCCCGGCCAGGGAGACCGCGGCCGCCTAGCTCGGTTAGCGATTTAGCGTTGGGAGGGGGCGGAGTTTCCGCCTCCTCTTTATTCGGCGAAACGTTCGAGGAGCTTGCGGTCTTCTTCGAGCCGCCTCTTGATCAGCTGGTGAAATTTTTTGTCGGAGCGGCGCGTGATGATGTGATTCTCGATCGCTTCACGGATCACCTCTGAGATAGGGATGTCCTGAGCGCGAGAGATGGCGGCAAGTTCTTCCGCCATCTCGTCGGGAAGACGCACGCTGATCGCCTTGTTAGCCATCGTCGGCGGCGGATTAAAGCATATATGCATCATATTTATACCTTGCTCTCAGATCGTCCGCCGGTCATCTGGTCCGACAAGAAGTTTAGGGAACATGTGCAACATTAAACCATAGCGATCATCAATCTGACAAGGGGTCGGTAACCGCGGTTACGCGGGTTCAGTACGACGTGCCTCCGAGTGTGTCTCGGAGCTGCCGGTGCGAGGAAGGGACTACGGCCTAGGCGGCACCTGCGGCTCGCCCAGGCCGTAGGTGTCGTAGGCGCCGAATTCGGCGAAGGTCTTGTGGGTGGGACCGTGGTAGTCGGAGGAGGCGGTGGGGACGAGGTCGAGCTCTGTGCAGAGCTCGAGGAGGTGTTCGGTCTGCTCCCTGGTGTGGGTCGGGTAGTAGGTCTCGATTCCGTCAGCATTGAGGGAGCGGATCAGGTCGTCGACCTCGTGGGGGGCGGAGATGTCCCAGTAGGGGTGGGCGATGACGGCGATGCCACCGGCTTCGCGGATCAACTGAATTGCTTGTTGGGCGGTCGGCCAGCGGCGCGGCACGAAGGCCTTGGCGCCGGGCACCAGGTACTCCTCGAAGAAAGGCCCGAGGTCGCCCGTCGCCCCGGCCGCGCGGGCGATATGGGGGCGGCCGATCGAGAGCGCGCCGCCCGCCTCGCGGACCGCGTCCTCGAGGTGGAGGTCGAAGCCGTGGGAACGCAGCTTCTCGACGATCTCCCCCGCCCGGGTGACCCGCTCGTGCTGCGCCCGCTCGCAAGCCGGCGCGATCTTCCCCACGTCGACCCAATACCCGCAGATATGCAGGTCTTCCGCGTACTCATGCACGCAGGACATCTCGATCGCCGGCACCAGCTCGATCCCGTGCTCCTCAGCGGCCCGCTGCGCCTCCCCAACCCCCGCAATCGCGTCGTGGTCAGTGAGCGCCAGCGTCGTAACCCCGGCCTCAGCCGCTTTCGCGACAACTTCGGCAGGCGCCAGCTGTCCATCAGACACCGTGGAGTGGCTCTGCAACTCGTTCAGCATCGGCCGCGCAGACTAGCTGGCTGGACTGCCTAGGAAGTTGTTCAGGTCCCGGTACTGATCCGCGATTGGGTCGCCGACGCCCAGGCCCTGCGTGCGGTCGACGAGGCGGAGCTCCCGGAGGCCTTGGCCAGGCTGCACGCGAGAATCGAGCGGGTCCATCCATTTCTCGACGGCAACGGACGAGCCGGCCGGCTCGTCCTCAACCTGCTCTTGATTCGCCTCGGGTATCCGCCGGCGATCATCTACAAAGGCAACCGGGCTCGTTACCTGGCTGCCCTGCGCCGGGCCGACCAGGGGGATTTCGGCCCCCTCGGAGAGTTCCTCGCGCGGGCGATCTTGGACAACCTCTACAAGTTCGTCGTCCCCGCAGTTGCTGGACCCGCCCGGCTCGTACCGCTGCCGGCGTTGGCGACCAAGAAGCTCTCAGCGAATGCACTTCGCGTGGCCGCGATGAGGGGGAGGCTGAAGGCGGCGAAGGCCGCCGATGGGGCCTGGCGCAGCTCGACGGATTGGGTGGAGGAGTACGAAGCGAGCCGTTACAAGCGCGAATAGGAGCCTCGAACGGCCCGGCATGCACCTCTGCCGCCGTCCTAAATAGACTGCGCCGCCGTGTTCCAGAAGGTCCTGATAGCCAACCGCGGCGAGATCGCGAGTCGGGTCGCCCGCACCTTGAGGGAGATGGGCATTACCTCGGTCGCCGTCTACTCGGAGATCGACCGCGACGCCCCCCACGTGCGCGAGGCCGACGAGGCGTTCCTGATCGGTCCGGCGGTGCCTGCCGAGAGCTACCTGAACATCCCGAAGATCATCGAGACTGCGAAGGAGGCGGGGGCCGAAGGGATTCATCCCGGCTACGGCTTCCTCGCCGAGAACGCGGACATGGCTCGTGCCTGCGACGAGGCCGGGATCACCTGGATCGGCCCGCCGCCGGAGGCGATCGAAGCGATGGGCTCGAAGACCCGGGCGCGGGAGATCATGGAGAAGGCCGGGGTGCCGATCGTCCCCGGCTCGACCGAGGTCGCCAAGGATCTCGAGGACGCCAAACGTCAAGCTGAAGAAGCCGGCTACCCGGTCGCCTGCAAGGCCGCGGGCGGCGGCGGCGGCAAGGGCTTCCGCGTCGCGATGACGCCTGGTGATCTGCAGGAGGCTTATGAGGGCTCCGCGCGGGAAGGCGAGAAGTTCTTCTCCGACCCGCGCGTCTACGTCGAGCGCTACCTCGAGGACCCGCGCCACGTCGAGGTCCAGGTGCTGGCCGACTCGCACGGCAACGTGATCCACCTCGGCGAGCGCGACTGCTCGCTGCAGCGCCGCCACCAGAAGCTGATCGAGGAGTCGCCCGCGCCGGCCGTCTCGGAGGAACTGCGAGCGCGGATCGGCCAGATCGCGGTCGACGCCGCGAAGGCCGTCGACTACCGCTCGGCCGGCACCTT
>JBQCCT010000306.1:0-19109 GCA_051961955.1 Solirubrobacterales bacterium | reverse complement strand
CTTCACCGGGGTGTCCCCATGCAGGACCATGGCGTTGTTCGACTGCACGTAGAAGCCGCGCCAGGTGAAGTTGGTCGACCCGCAAACCACCGCCTTCACCTTGTCGCCGTCCACCACGATCGTCTTGTTGTGCTGGAGGTCGCCCATGTGCTGCCGTTTGACGTTGTCGGCGCCCGCGGTTTTCGCCAGGCGTTTCGCCGCCGCATTCTCAGCCGATTCAGGTTTCCCGTGGCTGCCGGAGTCGTCGATGATCACTTTGAGGCGGCCACCGAGCTTTTCCAGCGGTTCGACCACCGCCGGCAGGTTGAGGTCATAAGCCACCACCCTCACCTGAGCGGATTTATCGGCCAAGGCCCCTTCGAGCAGGGCGAGGATTGCCCGCCGCGCCTCGAACCCCATCCAATTCAGCGCTTCTTCGGCTTTCGGATGGGTGGGGACGAAGTCGAGCCCTTTGTCGGCCTCGGTCGGCAGCAGTTCCGGGATCGCTTCCGCTCCCCAGTCGTCGACAAAAGCCTGGGAAGAGACGAACCCGCGGGTAAATGCGACGTTCAGCTTCTCGGGGTACGTCTCGCCACCGAGTGCGATCGCAGCGGTCTGCGGTTCGCCATAGCTGAGCTTGTCCTTCTCGTCCATGAAGACTGGGGTGACGCGGTAGGTGAATTCGCCATCCACTTCGGCGTCATGCGGAAAGTGCATCCAGCGGAACTTCTGGATCGGCGATTCCCGAGTCGACTTACTGCTTGCGTCCTCGCTTCCGTCGGAACTGGGGAACGAGATCCGGTTGAAGAGGGGCGAGAAGTCTTTGCCGCCCGGCTCCTTGCACTCGATCGCGAAGCCGACGAAATCGTCGGACGGTTTGCCGCTCTTCCAGTCCATCGTCAGCAGCGCCGCTCCCTCACCGCGGCGTACTTTGAGGGTAAAGAGCGCCTCTTTGCTCCCGCCTTCCACCTCAAATTCAACAGCCATTGGGCCATCGTAGAGGGAACTTGAGTGTTTAGAAACTCCCTATTATCCGCCCGGGGGCGGTATTGGCCCCGGCGGCGAAAACGAGGAGAAGTCGCCGGCGGCATAGGCGGACCCCTGAATCCCCGCTGCGAAGGCATTGGTAGAGCTGGCGGTGGTCTCGAGTGGCCAGTCCATCCCGTTTTCGAATTTGTCGAACCAAACGAGGGCGCGGATCTTTGGGTAGTCGGTTGGCAGCTCAGCGAGCATGTCGGCGATCCACTGTGCCTTCGAACCACCCTGCTCAGTCGAACCGATCTCGCCGATTGCCATCGGCTTTGAGGGGGCGATGTCGTCGAGGACTTCGTGGTAGGTGCGTCGGTAGAGGTCATCGAAGCTGCGCCAACGGTCCTTTTTGGCCGGGTTCGTGCCGGAGTTGTAGCCGTCGAGGCAAGTCCAGTCGACGTAGGCGTCGCCGGGATAGAGGGAAGCGAGATCCGCCAGGTTGGCGCCGAAATCGACATTCGGGCACCAGACCCAGGTGACGTTGTCGGTGCCGACGGCGGTGAAGATGTCGTGCACGTGGCGCCAAGCGGCAACGAAATCACCGGGCCGGTTGCCGTTCACCCCTTCCCCCCAGGGGAACCAGTCGCCGTTCATCTCCCAGTCGAAGCGGAGGAAGAACGGGTGCCCCCATTTGCGTGCTTCCTTCGCCCAGGCGCGGATAAAGCCGTCGTAGCGGCCCGAGATCACGTCGGAGAGCTGGTAGTCCGGCTCGTTGAGTTGGGACGGGATCGACTGCGAGCTCCAACTGAAGAAGGGAATCGCGCCGTAGTCCCGGATCGTCTGCATCTCTTCAGTAGGGAAGCGGTAATAGGAGCAGCCCGCTGGGGAGCAGTGCGAGAACGGCGCCATGAAGTGAATCAGCGACATCCGCTTGCGCAACATGCCTTCCAACTTTTCGGCGCCGCCCATGTCCCAGGGCACCTGCTCGCCGTTCAGCTGGTCGCCGATCAACGCTCCCCAGTAGAGCGAGCCCTGCGGCGCTCGTTTCGCCTTCAGGTTTCCCTTGCCAAGGCTGCGGTTCTCGGAAAGGCCGATCCGTCCCTTCGCCAGGGCGGTGCCGTCCATGGCCACGGTGCCACCCCAACTCAGGACACAGAGAGCCAGGAGCAGCGAACCGCTGAGCGACCTCACACGCAGGGACATGCTTCAGCCATCGGAATACGACCGCCACATCGTTAGGGTCTTCATATGGCTGTCACTCCTGCCTTTGAGGTCCACGAGGCGAACCTGCACGGGCACCGAACCGTCTACCGGACCGCCGGCAGCGGGCCGAACGTGGTCCTGATCCACGGGATGATCAACTCCTCGCGACACTGGGAGGCGGTAGCACAGCGGCTGTCCCGCTCCTATCGGGTGATCGCGCCAGACCTGATCGGCCACGGCGAAGCGGCGACCCCGCGCGGCGACTACTCGCTGGGTGCGCACGCGGCGGCAATCCGTGACCTGCTGACGACGATCGGGGTCGAGCGGGCGACGATCGTCGGCCACTCGCTGGGCGGCGGCGTCGCGATGCAGTTCTTCTACCAGTTTCCCCAGCGCACCGAGCGCCTTGTCCTGATCTCCAGCGGCGGCCTCGGCCACGACGTCAGCCCGCTGCTGCGCGGCGCCGCCCTGCCAGGCTCGGCGGCCCTGCTGCGACTGGCGACCCGCCCGCGTCTGGTCGGCGCCCTTGCCACCGCCGGCGCCCAGCTACGCGCGCGCGGCAACAAGAACGGCGTCTACCTGCAGGCAGTCGCCCGGGCGCTGGGGCCGCTGCAGGAGCCGGGCTCGCGCCGCGCCTTCCTGCAGACGCTGCGCTCGGTAATCGACGTCCAGGGCCAGAAGGTGAGCGCCCGTGACCGCCTCTACCTGCTGGGCGAGATGCCGACCCTGATCGTCTGGGGCGAGCGCGACCGCACGATCCCGCTCGAGCACGGCCTCGAGGCCGAGCGCTCAATCCCCAACTGCCGCTTCGAGACCCTCCCCCACGCTGCCCACTTCCCCAACCTCGAAGACCCCGAGGGGCTGGCGGCCGTGCTCGGCGACTTCCTCGCCACCACCGCGCCCGCCCACATCGTCGACTCCGAGTGGCGCGACGTGATCGGCCGCCGAGCGCGCCTGCGCCGCGTCGCCTGACCTATTCGACTTCGGCGATCGCCTTTTCGATTTCCGCCACCGAGGGCCCTTCCTGCAGGATCTGCGTGCCACTCGGCCCGCTGACGACCATCCCCCCGCCGACGCGAATGCCGAGGTTCTGGCCGAGTTCCTCATCGGCTTCGAGCCGCTTGGTGACGGCGCTGTCGGCGCTGCTGCCCTGTTCGAGCGCCTGCTCCCATTCTTCGAATTCCAGTTCCTCGATCCCGCCGGCAATCGACTTCTCGAAGTTTTCGAAGAGGGGCGCCGTGCGGAAGCGCTTCGCTTCTTCCTGGGTGCGGAAGAAGAGGTAGACGAACTGCCAGCCGTACCCCTGCTCGGCCGCCGCTTCGGCGCCGTAGAAGCCGAGCTCCTGCGGTGATTCGGAGTTGGAGTAGTGGCGGTAGAGGAGCTTGACGTCGCCCGAGCGCACGTACTTTTCGGTCAGCTTCGGCATCACGCTGAGGAAGGCTTCGCGGCAGTCGGAGCACTGGAGGTCGTTGAAGACCTGGATCGTCACCGGCGCGTCATTGGAGCCGAGGCGCGCCCCTTCCTGGGGGACGCCACCGAGGATTTCCTGCGCTTCGGCGATGCCCTGGACGTGGACGATCCCCTTGTCTTCCTTCTGGGTGGCAATTTGGACGATCGCGTAGCCGAGGGCGACCATGCCCAAGGCGAGGACCAGGACCACCCACCAGCGGCCCCGGCGAGGCAGCGGTCGGACCGGAGTTTCGGGGGCATCGACGGTGGCCTGCGACATCGGCCACGCATTATCGCGAGTAGCCGCCGCCGGCCCAGTGCCGCCGACAAGATCTCGCATCATCCGCAAAATCGAGATTGACACGTCCGCCACTAGGGGTAAACATGGGCGGTACCCACTTTCAACGACCGGGAGGTCCAATCGATGGCCCATCACCTCACGCCCGCCGAGCTCGCCGACCACATGCAGATGGAGCGACAGGAGGTGATCGG
Source organism: Solirubrobacterales bacterium (assembly GCA_051961955.1). Taxonomy (GTDB): domain Bacteria; phylum Actinomycetota; class Thermoleophilia; order Solirubrobacterales; family 70-9; genus VAYN01. The sequence continues at coordinate 15,017 of JBQCCT010000306.1, read as the reverse complement.
GAAATGCGTCCAGATGGGCGTTCCCATCTATCACGGGCGGATCGACCGGACGTTGTTCGAATCCTCGCTGCGCAGCGTCCAAGCCAGCGGCTCGCGCCAATCGTCACCCCCGACTCGACGCTGAACTAGACTCCCCCGGCAGATGTCGGGGAGAGGGACCAACTCGCAGACGATCGCCGACCTGCTGCCGCGCGCGGCGGAGCTCTACGGCCCCGCAACCGCGGTCAAGTTCAAGGAAGGCGACCGGTGGGTCGACCGCAGCTTCGCGGAGGTGCGGGAGATCATCCGCCCGCTCGCCTTCGGCTTGGTCGAGCTCGGCGTCCAGAAAGGCGACCGCGTCTCGATCCTCGGCAACACCCGCCCCGAGTGGACCTATTTCGACTTCGCGGCGCTCTCGGCTGGCGCCGTCGTCGTTCCGATCTACCAGACCAACTCGCCGGAGGAGTGCCGCTACGTGCTCGAGAACTCCGATGCGAAGGTGGTGATCGTCGAGGACGCCGAGCAGCTGGAGAAGGTGCGGGCGGTGCGCGACAAGCTGCCGCAGCTGGAGCACGTCGTGCTGATGACTGGCACGGCCGATGACGCGCTCTCGATGGAGGAACTGGCAGCCACAGGCGCCGGCGGCAGCGACGAGGCCTGGAAGGCGCTTTACGAGGCCGTCACCCCGACGGACATTTGCACCTTCATCTACACCTCCGGCACCACTGGCCCGCCGAAGGGCTGCATCATCAGCCACGGCAACTACCGGGCGATGCTGGACATGGTCAACGACGTCAGCGTCATCGAGGACGAAGACGTCGCCTACCTCTATCTCCCCCTCGCCCACTCCTTCGCGCTGCTGATCCAGCTCGGGACCTTCGACCTCGGCACCACCCTCGCCTACTGGGAGCGGGACCCGCTGAAGATCCTGCCCAACCTGGCGGAACTGAAACCGAGCTACTTCCCCTCGGTGCCACGCATCTTCGAGAAGATCTACACCGCCGCGACGAGCGCGATCGAGAAAGAGGGCGGTCTCAAAAAGAAGATCTTCGACTGGGCGATCAAGGTCGGGGCGAAGATGCGGGAGGTCGAACGCAGCGGGCGCAAACCCGGCTTCCTGCTGCAGCGCCAGTACGCCTTCGCCGACAAGCAGGTGCTGTCGAAAATCCGCGGCCTCTTCGGCGGCCGGATCAGGCTCGCGGTCTCCGGCGCGGCGCCGATCAACCCGGAGATCCTGCGCTTCTTCGACGCCGCCGGGGTGCTCGTGCTCGAGGGCTGGGGGATGACCGAGACCTCGACCGCGGCAACGATCTCCACGCCCGAGGACTTCAAGGTCGGAGCGATCGGCAAACCATTCCCCGGCTGCCAGGTGAGGATCGCCGACGATGGCGAGATCCTGGTCAAGGGCCCCAACGTCTTCCAGGGCTACCACAAGAACCCGGAGGCGACGGCGGAGACGATCGTCGACGGCTGGCTCCACACCGGCGACATCGGCGAGATCGACTCCGACGGCTTCATCAAGATCACCGGTCGCAAAAAGGACATCATCATCACCGCAGGCGGCAAGAACATCACCCCCGCCAACCTCGAGGCCGAAATCAAGCAGCACCCGCTGGTCTCCCAGTGCGTGGTCGTCGGCGACCGTCGTCCCTACCTGGTGGCCCTGGTCACCCTGGACGAGGAAGAGGCGGCCAAATACGCCGAGGAGAACGGCCTGCCCGAGGACCCGGCCCAGCTTGCCGCCAACCCCGACGTCAAGGCCGCGCTCGAAGCCCACGTCGAGAAGATCAACGAGAACTTCGCCCGCGTCGAGCAGGTCAAGAAGATCGCCATCCTCCCCCACGACCTCTCCCAGGAGTCCGGCGAGCTGACGCCCACCCTGAAGGTCAAGCGCGCCGTCGTCGCCCAAAAGCACGAAGACGCAATCGAGCAGCTCTACGCGGCGTAGAGCTATTTCGCCAGCGTTTCAAGTCTTGTTTCAAGTAGTTGCAAGTAGCAGGCTAGGTTGGCTTCAAACGCCAGTAGGCCCGAGGGTCGCGCGACGACTTTCCGACCCATTCGATGATCTCCGCCTTCTGAAGAGCGGCTAGCTCCCTCTGAGCCACGGGCCGAGACACTTCCAGCAGCTCTGCCACCTCGCCCGTACTAAGGCGCTCGGCCTCCCGCAATGCGTTCGTGATCCGACGAGCATTCTCAGGGAGTCTCGCCTCCAGTCGTCGATCGACAGGCTCGGCCAGGAGAGTTAGCTGAACACTTCCAGAGGTCTGCCGATAGATCGGATCGTTGAGGCCCGCAGCCCGCATCTCTTCGAACATGCGACGGATTCCCTCCCCGAGCTCCTGTCCGAAGTTGAGGTCTGCGCAGACGCGCGCGATCCGTGGGTTGCGCGCGAAGCGCGTGGTCTCCAAGGGGTCCGAGAGATCCACTAAGCCTGGGAAGCGGCCCGGACTGGACACCTCAATACGGTCGTCAAAGATCTCGATTCGTATGTGGTCGCCGGCGGCGCTGTAGGAACGATGGACAGCGGCGTTAACGATCCCCTCTAGCCAAGCATCCTCTGGGACAAGAGGCACGTTGCCAAATTTCCCACTTGCCAGCAGCGCCCGCCGCACGGGCTGGAGCTCTTGGACGAAGTCACGAGCTTTGAGCAGTTGCAACGGAATGGGGCCTTCAACTATGTGGTCCTGAAGTAGTTGCTGGTTGGCCCCAGATCCTCGTTCCCTTCCCCTCCAGCGGAGGACCCTTATGAAGGTCTCGGGGAGGAAGTCCTGGGGGGAGGCAGCAAACAAGAGGCACCCAGCGATAGTCAACTCCGACTTCGTCGCCAGACCCCGCGCTCGAAGCAACCGCGTCGACTCCGAAGCTCCTACGGCGGTCACATATTGATCAAGAAGCACCTCGTCAAGGTCTGCGAATGAAGCCGATGGCATGGGTCGGACCTCATAACTGGCTTGGCCCTTGTCATAGAGAAGCTCCTGCCGCTGGACAAAGCTCAGTCGTCGGTTCTCATCCCCGACTCGCAGGAAGACCTCGTCCTTCTGGTTGGTATGAACCAGTTCACTCGGGGCGACTTCGATAGCCAAAAGGCGATCCGCTTCTCCGGCGTCGTTGAAGCAAGGTACGAATCGTCCCTTCGTCCGAACAGGAGGGACGCAAAAATCGATATTTGCCTGCATTTGGTCATTCAGGCGCGAAGGGTCTCCATTTACACCTTGGACCTTTCCGTCATGAAGTCCCACGACCACGAGACCCCCATCTGCATTGGCAAACCCGATCAACGTGTTCGCCAGCTCTCGCGCCGAAATCCGAGCTGACTTACGCTCAAGCCATTGGTCCTCCCCGAGATCCAGCAAGGCTGGACCAACCTCCGGGGCGGCTCGGTTCAGGGCCTTCTCAGTAGGGACGGTGCTCATCTACTTGCAATTATTGCAAGTAGATGCAAGTAGAGCTGCGAAGTTAGGAAGCGGCGCCGGTCTGGCGGAGGAGGGCGGAGGTGGTCTGCTCGAGGACGCGGCGCCAGGCGGAGATCTGCTCGAGCTCTTCTTCGGAGGCGTGTTCGACGACGCGGCGGACGCGGCGCTCGGAGATTTCGAGGCCGTGGCGCTCGGCGATCTCGTGGTAGCGGTCGTAGTCCTGGGCGAGGGTGGCGGTGACGGTTTCGAAGCCGTGGCGGGCGATCTTCAAGCGGCGCGAGTAGTCCATGATCGGCGTGCCGAACATCAGCTCGTCGGTGGGCTCGGGCTCGAGCAAGATGATGTCGACACCCGGGTAGCGTTCCTGCCACTGCTCGACCGCCTGGTGCAGTCGCTGGTGGGCGATCAGACGGAAGGTCTGGTTGGCGATCGCCGGCAGGCCCATGTCGGAGACACGGCGAACGCGGCGCCCGAACACGGTCGGGATCGTCTTCTCGAAGTCGTTGACGTAGGGAACCAGGGGGTTGACGACGACGATCAGCTTGGCGCCCTTCTCGACCGCGATGTCGACGTTGGTGGTCGAGCGGATGCCACCGTCGACGAACTGGCGCCCCTTGAGATCGACCGGCTTGTAGACGAGCGGCAGGCAGGTGGAGCACTCGACCGCCTTCGAGATCGGCACGTCGGACCAGCCGTCTTCGCCGAAGACGATCCGTTCGCAGGTGTCCAGGTCGGTCGCGGTCAGGTAGAGCTCGTTGCCGAGCAGGCGGAAGTCGTTGACGCGATCGCCTTCGCTGAGGGCTTCTTCGACGTACTCGGAGAGGCCCGACCCGGAGTAGAGGCCGGTCGGCAGCGCCTCCGCCAGGCCGACGCCGATGTCGATCATCGAGAGCTCGCCGAGCCTGGTCAGCTGGCCCAGCAGCTGCACCGTCCGCAGCGGCAGCGCCGCGGCTTTGGTCAGCAGGCCAAGGTAGTTCGGCTTCAGCACCCGGTTCAGATCGAGGTCCTCGAGTTCCGAGGGGACGCGGGTGTTGATCACCTGCATCATCTCCTCGGGCGTGATCCCGTTCGCCAGCATCGCGGCGACGAAGGAGCCGGCGCTGGTGCCGACGTAGACGTCGAAGTTGTTGACGGTGCTGTTGACCGCCAGGAGGTCGAGTGCCCGCAGGGCGCCGATCTCGTAGACGCCGCCGGTGAAGCCGCCGCCGCCGAGGACCAACGCGGTCTTCGACGGCTTTTTGCGTCGCTGCGAGCGCCGCCGGGGCTTGGACTCGATGTCTACGACTTTGCCCATGTAAACGTGAAGTATTCCAGGGCGAGGGGTCGGGCTCGACCGCTACCTTCCCTAGCGAGCGTGTTGAAGGGGATGATGAGACGCAGCGCAATCGCGCTATTTGCGGCCATCGTGGGACTTCTGCTGCTGTGCGCCGGCGCTTCCCAGGCTGCCTCTACGTGTGACCAGATTCGCGCATGGCTGCGCCAGGGCGGCGGCGCGGCAAGTGGTCTCCTTGTCGTCGAAGCCGAAAGCGGCAACGTCGTCTGCGCCAGCGGCCCGGGGCACCGGCGCTCGCTGGCCTCGAACATGAAGCTGTTCACGACCTCGACCGTGCTCTCACGGCTGGGCCCGGAAACCCGGATCTCGACCAAGGTCTTCCGCGACGGCAGCGTCGACGCCAACGGGGTCCTCCACGGCAGCCTCTACCTGCAGGGCGGCGGCGACCCGGCGCTGGGGACGCCCAACTTCTACGACAGCTACCTGGCCGGGCTCGGCACCAATCTCTATGCCCTGACGCCGCAGATCAAGGCCGCCGGGATCACTCGCATCACCGGCCGCCTCTACGCCGACGCGACGATCTTCGACAACCTGCGCGGCGTCGCCGACTCGGGCTACGCGACCAGCTCCTACATCGGCCCCCTCTCCGGCCTCGCCTTCAACTCCGGCTTCAAGGGCTCGACCAGCTCCAGTGGTTTTGCCTCTGACCCGGCCAAGCTCGCAGCCTCGAAGCTGGCGCGCTCGCTGCGGGGCGCCGGCGTCAGCGTGCCGGCCCAAGTGGCGCTGCGGGCGACGCCCGCGAACGCGACCCGGGTGGCGATGATCCGCTCCCCCACGCTCAACCGGATCGTCAACACCACCGACGTCTGGTCCGACAACTTTTTCGCTGAGATGCTGATCAAGCTGCTTGGCGCGCGGCTCGGCGGCACCGGCACCACCGCCGCGGGAGCCAACGTGGTCGAGGACTTTGCCAGCTCCCACGGCTCCGGCGTCCACGCCGTCGACGGCTCCGGCCTCACCCGCACCAACCGCGCCAGCCCGCGTCAGGTCGTCAACCTGCTGCTGGCGATGCGCAAGGACCCGGCCGGCGAAGACTTCATCCAGGACCTCGCCCTCGCCGGCCACGAAGGCACCGTCGCCGAACGCATGCGCGGCACCGCCGCCTACGGCCGCTGCCGGACCAAGACCGGCACCCTGACCGGCGTCAGCAACCTCTCCGGCTACTGCTTCAACAAGAGCGGCAAGACGATGGTCTTCTCGGTCCTGATGAACAGCGTCAGCAACCTAACCCTCGCCCACTTGGACCAAGACCACATAGCCGCCGCCGTAGCCGGCTACTGAACTCAGCGAGACCGCAAACGAGGCCGATTATCGACCCCTCTCGCGGTCTCGCGGTACGGCGTCTGCCGGAGCTCTGTCGCTAGGAGGGGGGGGGTATTCCCAGACCACCCGCGTCCTTGATTTTTGCACTGGCAACTCAGCGAGAGACGGAGCACTTAAAGGCAAAAATCCCAGGAAGGAAGGGAATACCCACCCCCTCCCTACCGCAGCGCTTCGTCCCTAAGCGCTTACCCGCCAACCAGCGCACGCAGAGCCGCCTCGTCAAGGATCTCGGTGCCGAATTTCTCGGCTTTGGCCAACTTCGAGCCAGGGTTGTCGCCGGCGACGACGTAGTCGGTTTTTTTCGAAACCGAGCTGGTGACTTTGCCGCCCGCGGCCTTGACCAGCGCCGCCGCCTCCTCGCGGGTCAGCTCCGGCAGGGTGCCGGTGAGGACAACCGTCCTGCCTTCCAGCGGGCCGCCGCTCTGGCGTCGTTCGGCGGCGTCGGCCTCCAGCTTCAGGCCCTTTTGCTTCAGCTTCTCGACCAGCGCCCAGGTGGCCTCGTCCTGCAACGACTCGGCGATCTGCACCGCCATGATCGGCCCCACCCCCTCGACCTCCTCGATCGCCTCCGGGTCGGCCTCGTGGAGGGCGTCGATCGAGCCGAAGTGGTCGGCCAGCGCCTCGGCAGTGACCGAACCCACGCCAGGCAGACCGAGCGCGTAGAGAACACGTTTGAACGGCCGCTGGCGGGACCCATCGATTGCCATGAGCAGGTTCTTGGCCGAGGTCTCCGCGAAGCGGTCGAGGCCAACCAACTGCTCCTCTTTGAGGTCGTAGATGTCGGCGACGTCCTCGATCAGGCCATCCTGGAGGAAGCGCATCGCCTGCTTTTCGCCAAAGCCGTCGATGTCCATCGCGCCCTTGCTGACGAAGTGTTTGACGTGCTGGAAGGACTGGCCGGGGCAACCGCGGCGGTTGGGGCAGATCGTGAAGACCGAGTCCTCCGGCTTCACCGTCGGCGTCTTACAGGCCGGGCATTTCTTCGGCGGCTTCGGTTTCCGCGTCCCCTTCGGGCGGCGCTGGGTCAGCGGCGCGACCACTTGCGGGATCACGTCGCCGGCTCGCATCACCACCACCTCGTCGCCCTCCCGCACTTCCTTGCGGGCCAGGTCCTCCTCGTTGTGGAGGGTGGCGGTGCTGACGGTGACGCCACCGACGTGGACCGGCTCCAGCATCGCGAACGGGACCAGGTGGCCGGTGCGGCCGACATTCCAGACGACCTTCTTCAGCGTCGTCGTCGCCGTCGTCGGCGGGAACTTCCACGCGATTGCCCAGCGCGGCTCACGCCCGACCACGCCGAGCTCGCGCCAGAGCGCCTTCTCGTCGACCTTGACGACGACCCCGTCGATCTCGTAGTCGAGCTGCTCGCGCCGCTCCTCCCACCAGTGGCAACGCTGGACCACCCCCTCCACACCCTGGTGGTGGCCAGTGTCGGGGTTGACCTTGAAGCCGCGGTCGCCGAGCCATTCGATCTCGTCCATGTGGGTGGGGAGATCTAGCCCTTTGACGGCGCCGATTCCGTAGAACCAGGTCGAGAGCGGCCGTTCGGCAGCCAAGGCCGGGTCGAGCTGGCGGATCGAGCCGGCGGCCGAGTTGCGCGGGTTGGCGAAGGTCGCTTCGCCTGCCTCGGCGCGGCGCTCGTTCAGCGCTTTGAAGGCGGGGATCGGCAGGTATATCTCGCCGCGCACTTCCACCAGGTCGGGAGCGGCGCCTTTGATCCGCAGCGGCACCGAGCCAATCGTGCGCAGGTTCTGGGTCACGTCCTCGCCGATCCGGCCGTCGCCGCGGGTGGCGCCGCGGGTCAGGACGCCGTTCTCGTAGGTAAGAGTGACGGCGAGGCCGTCGATCTTCGGCTCGGTCGTGTAGCTGAACTCGGAAGCGGTGATGTCCAACCGCTTCAGGTAGTTGGCGAGCCGGTTCTCCCAGCCGCGCAGCTCCTCCTCGTTGCGGGCGTTGCCGAGTGAGAGCATCTGCTCTAAGTGCTCGACCTGCTCGAAGCGGTCGAGCGGCGGCGCCCCCACCCGCTGGGTCGGCGAGTCGGGCGTGCGCAGCTGCGGGTGCTCGGCCTCGATCGCCCGCAGCTCGTCCAGCAGTTCGTCGTACTCGTCGTCGCCGATCTCGGGATCGTCGAGGACGTAGTAGAGGTGGTTGTGGTGGGCGAGGAGCTCCCGCAGCTCCGCCGCGCGCTGCTCTGCCGAGGTGCTCACGCGGTCGCTGCGCTGGCGGCCAGCATCTCCTCGAAGCCCCAGCCCCGCAGGCGATCGAGACCACCGTGGTCGGTGAGGTCGAAGTGGATCGGCGTGACCGAGATCCGCCCCTGCGCGACCGCGTAGAGGTCGGTGCCCTCGATCTCCTCGTAGCCGGGTTCCCAGCCGTAGATCTCGTAGTGGCGACGGTCGCCGCTCTCCCTGACCAGCTTCAGCTTGTCGTTGTAGATCCGTTTGCCCAGCTTCGTCACCTCGATTCCGGTCGGCTCGCAGGCGGGACAGTTGACGTTGATCAGCGTCGCCTCCGGCATCGACTCCTGGCGCAGGCGGGAGACCAGCTGCGCGGTGAAGGCGGCGGCGACGGTGAAGTCGAACTGGCCGCTGACGTAGCCGAGGCCGCCGGCGGAGGACTGCTGCGAGAGCGCCACCGCGGGGATGCCGAGGACGATCCCCTCCAGCGCCGCGGCGACGGTGCCGGAGTAGGTGATGTCGTCGCCGAGGTTGGCGCCGTGGTTGATCCCCGAGACGATCAGGTCGGGGCGCCCGCCAACCAGGCCGAGCTCGGCGAAGCGGACGCAGTCCACCGGGGTGCCATCGGTGGCATAACCGAGGCGGCCGTCGTCGAAGGTGACCTCCTCGACGCTGAGCGGCTGGCGGGTGGTGATGCTGCGGGCGGTGGCACTGCGGTTGGAGTCGGGCGCGATCACGTCGACGACCATGCCGTCGAGGTCGCTGAGGGCGCGGCGGGCAGCTTGCAGCCCCGGCGCTGCGATGCCGTCGTCGTTGGTGAGGAGGATGCGCCCGGAACCGATTCTAGGTGGTGGGTCGGGGCACTCTCGCCCGGACAAACAGCGGCCTAATCAGGCCGCTGTTCTGAGTATCCGCCCGTTCGAGAGTGCCCCGACCCACCTCGCAAGGGGATACTGCGCGGCATGCCCACGGTGCGCCTCGACATCGAATACGACGGCGCCGGCTTCCGCGGCTGGGCCCGGCAGCCGGGCCTGCGGACGGTGCAGGGGGAGCTGGAGACGGCGCTGGCGACCATCCTGCGCGAGCCGGTGGAGCTGACCGTGGCGGGCCGCACCGACACCGGTGTCCACGCGCGGGGGCAGGTGGCGAGCTTCACGCTCGCCGCTGAGCCGCCGCAGGATCTGATGCGGCGCCTCAACGGCATCGGCCCCGACGACATCGCCGTCACCGCTGCCCGGGTGGTGGCAGACGGTTTCGACGCCCGCCGCGACGCCCAGGCGCGGACCTACCGCTACCGGCTGCTGGCCCGCTTGGCTCCGAGCCCGTTCGAGCAGGGGAAAGCGCTCTGGTGGCCCCACCGCGTCGACCGCGAGGCCCTCGACGCCTGCGCCGCCGCCCTCCCCGGCACCCACGACTTCACCGCTTTCACTCCCACCCAGAGCGACCACGTCCGCTTCGAGCGCGACATCCTCGCCGCCCGCTGGGAGAAAGACGGCGACATCCTCTCCTTCCTGATCACCGCCGACGCCTTCATGCGCAACATGGTCCGTGCCTTAGTCGGCACCCAGCTGGAAGTCGCGAGCGGCCGCCGCACGGTTGAGAACTTCGTCGGCCTGCTCAAGGGCGCCCCCCGCACGTCCGCAGGCGACACGGCTCCCCCCCACGGGCTCTACCTCGAGTCCGTCAGCTACGACTGAAGGCGGGTCGCAGCGAGAATCCGCACCACGTGGTCCGGCTGATAGCGCACTTGCTCGTGAGTAAAGCGGAGCTGGGTGAGGCCAGCGGCGGTATGGGCCTGGTCGCGGAGCCGGTCCCGCGCCTGCTCGGCCGGCGTACGGTGGTAGCGGAGCCCGTCGGTCTCGACGACCAGGCCGAGGTCCGGCCAGTAGAAGTCGACTTCGAAGCCGTTGACCCATTGGCCGGTGAGCGGGGCCGGCAGGCCGGCCTTGCGGGCGAGTGGGAGGAAGCGTCGTTCGAGCTCCTCTCTGGTGAGGCGGAAGGTGCGCCGGTCGAGGATGTGGCGCAGCCTTGCCACCCCCGGCTCCCCAACCCGCGCCTCTAGCGCCTCGCGCAGCTCAGGCGGGTGGACAAGATCGTATTTGTCCGCCTCGTTGATCATCCGCTCCATGCCGCGCCGGTCGAGGCGCAGCGCCGTGTCGATCAGCGTCCGTACCGGCGTCGTGACCGGGATGTTGTGACGGGTAGTGGTATCGCGCTTGAGGTTGAGCGAGGGTCTGCGATGAATTCGAATCCCTGGGACTTCTCGATGGGACTGGCTGGGTAGGGAAAGCTCGATCCCGGAGCGCTGCTCAAATCCAATCCGCCACAAGGCCGCTGCGCTGGAGTGGCTGAGCACGGCACCGTCCCCACAAGCGAGAATCGCAGCCATCCATGCTGGGTGAGCGAGGGGCGGCCAACCGAATAGACGCCTCGCCGCACCGGACTCAAGCGGCCTCGCTCGATCCGATGCCTAATCGCTTCCGAAGAAAAGCCCAGCGCCAGCAACTGGGTACGGGCGATCACCCAGTGCTGCCGCCGAGCGAGCCTCCACGCCTCGGCGCTTCGAACATCCTCCGGAACGGGCGACTGGCGAGTTTTGGGGGCCATAGCCCCTACAAGTCGCCAACCACCCTCGACTCTCCCCCCTACCCAGCCTGTTTTTGGGCAGCTTGCGGCGCTTAGACCAGCTCGAGGTAGACCATCTCGGTGGAGTCGCTCCGCCGAGGGCCTAGCTTGACGATGCGGGTGTAGCCGCCGGGGCGCTCCGCGTAGCGGGGCGCCACCTCGTCGAACAGCTTGTGGACGATGAACTTGTCGTTGTGGAGGGTGGCCAACGCCTGGCGACGGGCGTGGAGGTCGCCCCGTTTGGCAAGCGTGATCAGTTTCTCGACCTCGGGCTTGACCGCCTTGGCCTTCGCCTGGCTGGTCTGGATCCGCTCGTGCTCGATCAGCTGCTTCGAGAGATTCGAGAGCAGCGCCTCACGGTGAGCGGCGTCGCGGCTGAGCTTGTTGCGCTTCTTTTTGTGCCGCACTGAATCCCTCCGCTCGCTCTCCCTCGCCGCCTTAATCTGCCTGAAGATCCAGGCCGCGGGAGTGCAGGGTCTCGATCACTTCCTCGATCGACTTCTGACCGAAGTTCGGGATCGCGTTCAGTTCCGCGCGCGATTTGCGCACCAGGTCGCCGACCGTCTGGACGCCCGCCCGCTTCAAGCAGTTGTAGGAGCGGACGCCCAATTCGAGCTCCTCGATCAGGATCTCGTCGAGGCCGTTGGCGGCAGCACCGCCGTCGCCTGCCGGCGAAGAGCTGAAACCGTCGCTCGGCGCGGCCGGGACTGGCTCGCGGGCGGTCAGTTCTTCGACCCGGTCGGCGTCAGTGAAGATCGCCAGGCTCTTGATCAGGATCTCCGAGGCCTCGCGCAGCGCCGCCCCGGGCTCGATCGAGCCATCGGTCTCGAGGTCGAGGCTCAGTTTGTCGAAGTCGGTCCGCTGGCCGACACGGGCGGCGGAGACCGCGTAGGAGGCGCGGCGGATCGGCGAGAAAATCGAGTCGATCGGGATCACGCCGATCGGCTGCTCGTCGGACTTGTTCTCTTCGGCCGGCGAGTAGCCGCGGCCGCGGCCGATCGTCAGGTAGACCTCGAACTTGGTTTTTTTCTCCAAGGTCGCGATCGGGGCCTCTGGGTTGAGGATCTCGACGCCGGAGGGCAGGTCGATGTCCTTCGCCTTCACCTCACCGGGGCCGTTGGCGACCAGCGGCGCCTCGACCTCGTCAGCGTCGGTGTGCATGCGGACGACGAGGTCCTTGAGGTTGAGGATGATGTCGGTGACGTCCTCTTTGACGCCCTGCACGGTCGAGAACTCGTGCGCGACTCCCTCGATGCGGACGCTGGTGATGGCGGCGCCGCCGAGCGATGAGAGGAGGACGCGGCGAAGGCTGTTGCCGAACGTGTAGCCGAAGCCCTTGTCAAGCGGCTCAATCGTGAAGGTGCCGCGACGGTCGTCGACTTTCTCAGAAGTGATGCGGGGGACCTGGAAATCGGTGGTCATGAGTTCCTTGCGTATGCGTGTTCAGAAATTCGGGTTCCGGGCTACTTGGAGTACAGCTCGACGATCAGCTGCTCTTGAACCGGCGCCGAGATCTCGGAGCGCTCGGGGTAGCGCAGGACCTTGGCGGTGAGGGCATCGTGGTCGGCCTGCAGCCAGGCGGGACCCGTGGAGACGAGTTCCGTAGCCCGGCGGATCGTGTCGGTGGCATTCGATCCGGCTTTGACCGAGATGATGTCCTCGGGACGTACTTGGTAGGAAGGGATGTTGACCCGACGGCCGTTGATCTGCCAATGGCCGTGGGTGATCAGCTGCCGCGCTTGGCGCCGGGAGGCGGCGAAGCCGAGGCGGACGAGAACGTTGTCGAAACGGGACTCGAGCAACCGCAGCAGGTTCTCGCCGGTTACGCCCTCCTGGCGCGAAGCCTTCTCGTAGTAAGCGCGGAACTGCTTCTCCAGCACCTGGTAGTAGCGGCGGGTCTTCTGCTTCTCGCGCAACTGGACCCGGTACTCGGACTGACGCAGGCGGCCGCGCCCGTGCTCGCCGGGCGGGTAGGAGCGGCGCTCGACGCCGCACTTGTCGGTGAAGCAGCGCTCACCCTTGAGGAAGAGCTTCTGGCCCTCGCGCCGGCACTGCTTGCACTGCGGGGCGGTATCGCGAGCCACTAGACCCTCCTCCGCTTCTTCGGCCGGCAGCCGTTGTGGGCCTGCGGCGAGACGTCCTTGACGGTGGTGACGTCGAGGCCGGCGGCCTGCAGCGAGCGGATCGCCGTCTCGCGGCCCGAGCCGGCGCCCTTGGCGAAGACTTCGACCCGTTCGAGGCCGTGTTCCATGCCCTTTTTGGCGGCCGCGTCGGCGGTCACCTGAGCGGCGAAGGGGGTCGACTTACGCGAGCCTTTGAAGCCCGCCGAGCCAGCTGACTCCCAGGCGATCACGTTGCCATCGGTGTCGGTAAGGGTGACGATCGTGTTATTGAAGGAAGTCTTGATGTGCGCCTGGCCGTAGCTGACGTTCTTTTTGACGCGGCGGCGCGTGCGGCCTTTGCCCGGTTTTTTCTCAGCCATCCTCTAGCTCCTATGCCTTGCGCTTACCGGCGACGCTGAGGCGCCGCGGGCCCTTGCGGCCGCGGGCGTTGGTCTTAGTGCGCTGGCCCCGGACCGGCAGGCCACGACGGTGGCGAAGGCCACGGTAGGAGCCGATCTCCATCAGCCGTTTGACGTTCTGCGAGCGCTCGCGGCGGAGGTCGCCCTCGACCTCGCGGTTCTCGACCGCCTCGCGCAGTTTCATCACCTCGTCCTCGGTCAGGTCTTTGACCGGGGTATTCGGATCGACTTTGGTCTCGGCGAGAATCTGCAGGGCCGTCGAGCGGCCGATCCCGAAGATGTAGGTGAGCCCGATTTCAACCCGTTTGTTGACCGGGATGTTGATGCCGGCGATCCGTGCCACGGCTAGCCCTGCCTCTGCTTATGGCGCGGGTTCTGGCAGATCACCAGGACCGCCCCGTTTCGGCGGATTACCTTGCACTTCTCGCACATCGGCTTGACGGAAGCTCGAACCTTCATTGCTCCGGATCTCGTATTGACAACAGGATTCCTGCGCGCCCCATGAATCGGACGGCAGGATGAACCAACCGGCCAACAAGGCCGACCGAGAAAGATAGCAGGGGCCGTGCCTCGGGGACGCCTCGTTGAGGGGGAGTCGGGTGCCCCTTTGCTGGAGACCGTATGTCTCTGGAGGGACCAGCGAGCCCTGGCAGCTTGACCCAAAGCCTCCATCAAAGGGGCACCCGACTCCCCTCCGACACGCATCCCCGGGACGGCTTAGAGCTGGGGCGTCTGCCGGAGCTCTGTCGTTGGAGGGGGTGGGTATTCCCTGACGACCGGCGTCCTTGATTTTCGCACTGGCGACTTGGCGAGAGCCAGAGCACTTAAAGGCGAAAATCCCAGGGAGGAAGGGACTGCCCACCCCTCCCTATCGCAGCGCTTCGTCCTTCAGGCATCCTGGACCAGGGCGAGGAGGAAGCCGTCGTAGCTCTTGGCGCCGACGGTCTGGATCGTGGTGGCGCTGACGCGGGGCTCGGTTGCGAGGGTTTCATGGAGGCAGCGCTGGGCTTTGGTCGCCTCGTCGGAGTCGGAGGCGTCGGCGAGGGTGCCACCGCGGACGACGTTGTCGGCGATGATCAGCCCGCCGGGACGGGTGCGATCGAGCGCCCAGGCGAAGTAGTTGGGCGTGTTGACCTTGTCGGCGTCGATGAAGACGAGGTCGAAGGGACCGTCGTCCTCCAGTTCTGGAAGCGCCTCCAGCGCAGGCCCGACCCGCACCTCGACCTTGGCCCCCACCCCCGCCTGCTCGATGCTGCGCCGCGCCACCTCGGCGTACTCCGGCCTCGCCTCCAGAGTGATCAACCGCCCGTCCGCCGGCAGCGCCCGCGCCATCAGGATCGAGCTGTAGCCGCCGAGCGTCCCGAACTCGAGGACCTTCTTCGCCCCGACCAGCCGCACCAACAGTTGCAGCAGCTTCCCCTGCGGCGGCGAGACCTGGATCGCCGGCAACCCCGCCGCCTCGGCCGCCTCCACCGCCCTCCGCAACGCCTCGTCCTCATCGAGGATCGTCTCGCCGATGAACTGATCGACAGCCGAAAAGAGCTCCTGGTCCATCTGCGAGATGTTGACAGGCGCCCCGAGCTACCCACGCGTTGGTTCCGTGGGTCCATTTGCACCACATAACTGCCCAATGAACCACCGAACAC
>JBQCCT010000305.1:0-3132 GCA_051961955.1 Solirubrobacterales bacterium | reverse complement strand
TGGGGCCGATCATGCGGGCGGCGCCGACCGAGGACCAGAAAATCTTCCTCTGCACGCAGATCGCCGACGAGGCCCGCCACGTTCGCTTCTTCGAGCGCTTCTACCGCGAGGTGGGAGTGCTGGAGTCGGACGCCCTGAGCGAGATGCTGGAGGAGACCTCCGCCCACCTCAACACCAAGTTCGGCGACCTCTTCGACGGAATGCTGAAGGAGCGGACCGACCGCCTCTCGGCCGAACCCGAGGACGCCGAGGCGCTGGTCGAGGCGGTGACGCTCTACCACATGGTGATCGAGGGGATGCTGGCCCTGACCGGACAGCATTTCATCATGGAGTTCAACGAACGCGAAGGGACGCTGCCGGCCTTCGTCGAGGGCTTCTCCAACGTCGCCCGCGACGAGCACCGCCACGTCGCCTTCGGCTCCGTCTTCCTGCGCGAGAAGGCGCGTGAGGACGACCGCTACAAGCAGGCGATCCAGCGCACGCTGGAGCAGGCGCTGCCGCTCGCCGACGGGGTGCTGCAGCCGCCCTGGGCCGAGGGTGCGGGCGACGACTTCGAGCTGTTCGGCTACTCGCTGGAGGAAACCCGCCAGTTCGCCGGCACCTGCCTGATGCGCCGGCTCAAAGTGATCGGTCTGGGCTAGCCAGGCGCCGCCCGAGGAGGGTTATTCGGTCGCCAGGCCGTGTTCGGCGGCGGGCGCCATCGTGCCGCCGGAGGTGGCGGGCGGCGCTTCGGCGGGCGGCAGGGTTTCGGCCGGCGGCGGCGCGGGGGCCGGTTCCGGTTCGCTCGGGGGCGGTGAGCCGCCGCCGACGGTGACGACCACGGTGCCGCCGTCGTTGGGGGCGCCGGGGGTCTGTTCGGAAGGAGTGGCGCTGCCGATGTTTTCGTCGGAGTCGCCGATCGCCACTTCTTCACCGGCGTTCGACTGCCCGGCGGCTTCTTCTTCGTGGTCGACGGGGGTGGTGACCGGGGGCGTTTCTTCTGCGGTGGCCGCGACCGGTTCGGTCGGCACTGGGACGGGGGCGGCTTCGACGGCTTCGCCCGGGTGCTTGGGCTTCGGCGCGGCTACCGGAGCGGCTTCGCCTGCGGCGACGGCGGCGGGGACAGGCGATCCGCTTTCGCGCACGATGGGCGGCGGTTGGGAGGCGGGAGTTCCGCTGGTCGTCTGCTTGACCTCGACCGCGCCGGCGGTGAGGACGGCCGCGGTGACGACGCCCGCGACGGCCTTGGTGCCGAGCGCGGCGCCGATCCCGCCGGCGGCGGAGCCGCCGCCGATCGCGGCGCTGACGCCGCCCAGAGCCCCGGCGCCCGCGCCCGCGGAGCCGGCCCCGGCCGCTCCGGCGCCCGCGCCACCGGTGCCGAGCCCGAGCTTGGAGGCGATGAAGCCCTTGAGGGCGAACAGCGGGCCGACCGGGAAGAGCGCGGCCAGCGCCTTCTCGTTGGAGCGCAACTGGGAGCGGAAGTCGGCGCACTCGTCGCATTCGCGCACGTGGCGGCGCACCGGCGCCGAGACCTTGCGCAGGCCCTCGGATGCTTCGGAGAGCTCGATCCGGACCTCGCCGCAGGTCAGCAGGCGCGCCTGACTTGCCTCGGTAAGGGAGATCCGCGCCCGCACCAGCAGCGACTTGACCGATGGCACGGTGGTGTCCATCGCGGCGGCGATTTCCTCGTAGGAGAGAGCGTCCATCTCGCGCAGGAGCAGGGCGGCGCGTTGGGTCTCGGGAAGCTTGTTGACGTCGCTGAGGATCTGGCGGAACTCCTCGCGGTTGTGGACGCGCTCGGCGGTCGAGGCGGCGTCGACCTCGGGGACCATGTCCATCGATTCCTGCGCGTCAGCCTTTGGCTTGCGCAAGTAGTTGAGACAGCGGTTGCGGGCGATCCGGTAGAGCCAGGGCCGGAGGTTGATCTCACGCTCGTCGCCCAGCATCGCTTTGTAAGCGTTGACGAAGACCTCCTGCAGGACGTCTTCGGCGTCCTCGGTCGAGCCCAGCATCTGGCGGCAGAAGCCGAGCAGGCGGCCCTGGTAGCGGTCGACGATCGTCTCGAAGGCGCCCGGGTTGCCGGCGCGGGCCATCGCGATCAGCTTCTCGTCGCCCTGCAGTTTGAGCAGGGGCGAGCGGCGAGCGAGGAGCCCGCGGCGACTGGCATGAGTTAGGGCTGATGCCTCCAAAGAGATCTCCCGGTGGAAGGACGGTTCCTGTCTACATAGACACGGTAACAAGGCCAAGGTTGCGGCCCTATAAAGGTTTTATTGCCGCTTTAGGCAGAGGGGAAACACCGCAATTTGCGCAAAAGCGGCGATGCGGTCGGGGGAGAGTGCCCGGGGCGGGACTCGAACCCGCAAGCCCCGTGAGGGGCAGCGGCTTTTAAGGCCGCCGCTTTTACCAGTTTCGCCACCCGGGCTTGGCGATGGTAACTCGCTTTGGTCGGAGCTATTAGGCTGCGCCGATGGCTGAGCATGGCGGCAGGCTGGTTGCGAAG
Source organism: Solirubrobacterales bacterium (assembly GCA_051961955.1). Taxonomy (GTDB): domain Bacteria; phylum Actinomycetota; class Thermoleophilia; order Solirubrobacterales; family 70-9; genus VAYN01. The sequence goes on along the minus strand of JBQCCT010000305.1, from coordinate 653 downwards.
GCGCTGAAGTCGCGCGGGGTGGACTACCTCTTCACGCTCTCGGGCGGGCACCTCTTCTCGATCTACGACGGCTGCAAGGAGGAGGGGATCGGGCTCGTCGACGTGCGCCACGAGCAGACCGCCGCCTTTGCTGCCGAGGGGATCGCCAAGGCGACCCGCAACGTGGGCGTGGCGGCGCTGACCGCCGGGCCCGGCGTCACCAACGGGATGAGCGCGATCGCCGGCGCCCAGGCCAACAACTCGCCGGTCTGCGTGCTAGGCGGGCGAGCGCCGGAGATGCGCTGGGGCTCGGGCTCGCTGCAGGAGATCGACCACCTGCCCTTCGTCTCGCCGCTGGTCAAGTCGGCGGAGACGGTCAAGGATCCGGCGCGGATCGCGGCGGTGACGGCGGCGGCACTGGATCTGGCGGCTGCGGCTCCGAGCGGCCCGACCTTCGTTGACTATCCGCTCGACGTCGTCTTCACCGAGGCCGAGGTCGAGATCCCGCCGCCGCCGGAGGCGGGCGAGGCGCAGCCGGCCGAAGGAGTCGAGGAGGCGGCGGCGCTGCTGGCCGCGGCCGAGCGGCCGGCGATCATGGCCGGCACCGGCCTCTACTGGGGCCACGGAGAGGAGGAGCTGCGGGCGCTGGCCGAGGCGCTCGGCATCCCCGTCTT
>JBQCCT010000304.1:0-7958 GCA_051961955.1 Solirubrobacterales bacterium | reverse complement strand
CCGGCCGGGCTTGGGGCTGTTCGGTGTGGGGGGGGGGCGCTTGGGGTGGGGGTTGGGGCGGCGCTTCGGGGGTGGGGGGGGGGGGGGGGAGTGGCGCAGGGGGAGCCGCTCCCGCGCCCGACGCCGATCGGTGGGCGGACGATGGGGGGGGGGACCCGGGTTCCGCCGCGGGGGCGGGGGCTTCCGGCGCCGCCGCGGGCTGTTCTTCACTCAACAGCCCCGCCGCTGCCGCCAGCGGGCCGATGCCGTGCGAGCCGCCGAGGCCGACGGCGACGACGCCGGAGGTGGCGACGAGGGAGGAGGCGACCAGCAGTGCGAACCGTTTCCCGGTCAGGGATGCGGCGGCGGCGATCGCCTTCTGCAGGAGGGGGGTGGAGAGGAGCTTCACGCGGCCGCTCCCACCGGCGCCAGCGAGCTGCCGCACTGGGGGCAGAAGCGGTCCGCCGCCCCGTAGGGGGAACCGCAGCTGCCGCAGAGCCCGGCCGCGTCGGCGCGCTCCAGCTCGAGCATCCGCTCGACCGCGAGCAGCTCGGCGTCAACCCGCTGCAGCTCGGCTGCTTTGCGGGTGAGCACGTCGAGGCGAACGTGGTCGCGGATCGCCATCTCGTAAAAGGCGCCGCCGAGATCGGCCTGCATCACCGTGAACTTCTCCAGTAGCCGGTCGCGCTGCGCACGCAGCTCGCTGTTCTCCGGCAGCGGCTCGGGAGCCGCTTGCTTCGGCTCGGCCTTCCCTCCCTTCGCCTTCGCGGCCAGGCCCGAGAGGCGCTCGAACCTGCTCATGGTTCCGACCCCGAGGGGGCGGGGGCGCTGCCGCCGCTGCCGCCGACCGTGACGATGTCGGGCAGGCCCTGCTGGGCCTTGACGTAGTTTTCGCCCGCCTGTTCGGGGGATTCTTCGACGAGCTGGGTGTCTTCTTCTTCCTTCTGCTGGGAGGCGTGGAAGTCGGTGACCGCGTGGACGGTCCCGTTCTTGGTCTTCGCGACCACCTTTTCCGTGCCTTTCGCGGATGACTTGCTCGCTTTGCCTTTTTTCTTCGCCTGCGAGCCGGACGCGGCGGTAGTCGCGGTGCCGGCGGTGGCCGTGGCCGCCGTCGCCTGCCGTTCGCGCAGGGCCTGCAACAGCGCTTCGCTGTCGCCGTTGCTGGAGTTCGAGCGGCCGACCATCACCCCGAGTGCGACCGCGACCGGCAGCAGGGCGAAGAAAGCGACCGCCGCGGCGCGGCTGGTCGGGCTCGCTTTCTGGGGCGGCGCGGTCAGCGGCCGCCGCGACTTTTTGCTCATCGCCGCGAAATAGCGCGAGGACGGGTTGGCGCCGTTGCCGCGCCGCGCCGCGCAGTTGACGCAGTAGCGCTGCTGCGGGTCCATCGCCGCCCCGCACTCCTCGCAAGGCTCAAACGCCTGCGGACGCTGCACTGGCTCCAACGTCGATTGTGACTCCGTAGTCGTCATTTTTCCCCCTTCTTGTGGTGGTGCTTGGCGCGCGCCTTCAGGATGTGGGCGGATTCAGCTTGTTTGGCGGCGGCCTTTTCTTGGGTCGTCTCGCAGCCGGCGAGGCTGCCGGCGGCGAGGGCGCCGCAGAGGACCAGGGCTGCGAGCTGCGTCTGTCGTTTAGCCGAAGGCACCGCTCACGTACTCCTGGGTCCGTTGCTCGCGGGGCGAGCCGAAGAGGGCGGTGGCGCTGTTGTACTCGATCAGGTCGCCCAGGTACATGAAGGCGACGTGGTCGGCGACCCGGTAGGCCTGCTGCAGGTTGTGGGTGACGATGACGACGGCGACGTCGTCGCGCAGCTTGACGATCAGGTCCTCGATCACCTGCGTCGATTTCGGGTCGAGCGCCGAGCAGGGCTCGTCGAGCAGCAATACCTCGGGCTCCGCCGCCAGCGCCCGGGCGATGCAGAGCCGCTGCTGCTGACCGCCGGAGAGCTTCAGCGCCGGGTGGTCGAGGTTGTCCTTGACCTCCTCGAAGAGGCCGGCGCGATCGAGGGCGCTGTGGACCGCCGGCTCCAGGGTCTTCTTGCGCTGGCGTCGCGAGCCCTGCTCGCGCAGCACGTAGGCGATGTTGTCGAAGACGCTCATCGGGAACGGATTCGGCTGCTGGAAGACCATCGTCACCCGCCGCCGCAGCAGGGTCGGCTCGATCCGGGTGATGTCGACGTCGTCGAGCAGGATGCGGCCGCTGAGGCGCGCGCTCGAGGTCAGCTCGGTGAGTCGGTTGAGCGAGCGCAAGAGCGTCGTCTTGCCGCAGCCGGAGGGGCCGATCAGCGACAGCACCTCGCCCTGGCGCACCGGCAGGGTCACCCCTTTGACCGCCTCTTTGGCGCCGTAGTGGACGGAAACGTCGTCGATCTCCATCCGCCGGATCGAGAACTGCGGCGCCCCGATCGAGCGCCGGGCAGCGGTGAAGCCGCCCTGCTGCGGTGCCTGGCCACCGGCCGGTGGCGGCGGCGCCGTCGCCTCGGTCGCGGGCGCGGGGTCCTCCAGCTTCAGACGCCGAATCGGCGGCGGGGCGGTCAGTGACTCCACGTTCCAACCTTTCTCGCGCGGCGATGGACGATGTCGGCGGCCGCGTTCAGGGCCAGCACCATCAGCAACAGGACGAAAGCCGCCGCATAGGCCTTCTCCGGCTGGTTGAGGTTTCCGGTCGGGGAGGCGTCGTAGACGAAGTTGGTCAGGGTGGTGCCGGCCCCGCGCAGGTAGTTGAGCGGGAAGCCGACGCCTTCGACCGGGGCGAAGTTCTGGGTGGCGCCGAGGAGGACGAGGATGATCGCGGTGTCGCCGATGATCCGGCCGAGGCCGAGGATGGCGCCGGTCGCCACCTGCGGGCGACAGGTCGGCAGCAGGATCCGCCGCGTCGTCGCGGCCTTCGTCTTGCCGACCGCGTAGGAGGCCTCGCGCACGTGGCGCGGGATCGAGTTCAGCCCCTCGCGGACGCTGGCGACGACCAGCGGCAGCGCCACCAGCGAGAGCATCGCCGAGGCGGCGAAGAAGGAGCGGCCGAAGACGACGCCCTGCGAGGTGCGGCTGAGGAAGCCGAGCGCGGTGCTGGAGAAGATCACGGTGCCGAACAGGGCGAGGACGATCGAGGGGATCGCGGCGATCGCCTCGATCGTCGACTCGGTGATCCGCGCCAGCGCCCGGGGACGGCCGTACTCGACCAGCCAGACCGCGATCGCGACCCCGGCGGGGAGCGCGATCGCGATCCCCATCGCGGCGACGATCATGGTGCCGACGAAGGCGTCGGAGAAGCCGCCCGTTTCGCCCTCGGTGAAGCCGGCCGCGGCCGGGGTCCAGAGCATTTCCGGGCGCAGGAACCTGATCCCCTGCACCATCAGGTAGAGGACGATCGCGACCGCGATCGCGCAGAAGAGCAAGCCGAGGAACCAGCAGAAGGCGAGGCCGATGCGGTCGGCGAGGCGCCAGGTGGCGCTGCCCTCGACCGCGTCGGTGTGGCCGCGCCCCGGGCGCAGCGGGTTGCGCCGCGGCGTCGGCGGCGTCGAGGGAGCGGTCGGCAGCGGCGCCTGGGATGGCGTCTGGATCGAGGACTCCATCAGGCGCTCCCGTACTTGCGCATCGCCCGGCGAGCGAGGTGGCCGGCGAAGGAGACCATCGCGCCGGAGAAGAGGAGGACGGCGGCGATCGCGAACAGGGTCGCGTTGGCTGGCTTCGAGCTCAGCTGGTCGATGTTCTTGACGATCGTCGGCGCCAGCGGCCGCGAGGGCTCGTAGACGAAGATCAGGCCGTCGGCGGGGTTGGGGGCGAAGCCGACAGAGCCGGAGATCATCGCCAGCATCACCGCCTCGCCGGTCGCGCGGGCGACCGCCAGCACGGTGCCGGCGACGATCGCCGGGCGGGCGCTGCGGACGCCGATCTTCCAGGTCGTGCGCCAGCGGTTGACGCCGAGCGCCAGCGAGCCCTCGAGCCAGCCCGGTTTCACCGCCCGCAGGCCGTCGCTGAAGATCGAGACCATCAGCGGCGCGATCATCACCGTCAGCACCAGCACTGCGGCCAGCAGGCTGTAGCCGGTGAGGGAGATGACGCCGGCGACCGAGGCCTTCTGCGGCTCGGTGACGAGGTGGTTGCCGATGAAGGGGACGATGACGACGACCCCGATCAGGCCGTAGATCACCGACGGCACGCTGGCCAGGAAGCGAACGACGGGCTGAAGGATGTTGCTCATCCAGGTCGGCGCGAACTCGACGATGAAGACCGCGATGAAGAGGGCGGAGACGAGGGCGATCGCGACCGCCCCGCAGGTGATCAGGATCGTGCTCCAGATCAGCGGCCAGGCGTGGAAGGTGTAGACATAGCCGGCTCCCGTCTGTGCCGAGAGCGAGATCGCCTGCAACTGGTCGTCGACGTTGCCGCCGGGCCCGAACCAGGCGAGGCCGTTATGGGCAAAGGAGGGCCACGCGTGGACGAAGACGGTTGCGATCAGCGCCAGCAGCAGCGCCACAACCCCACAGACCAGCGCGCCGAGTATTCGCTCGACGCGCTGGTCAGACCACTTCGGGCCGTACTGTGGGGTCAGATCCTCCAAGCGCCTATTTCTTCTTGTTGAAGGCGGGCACGCCGCCGGCTTTGAGGATCACCTGGCCCGCCAGGGGGCTGCGCCGAGCCCAGTCGATGAACTTGAGCAGGGCTTTCGGGCTGGAGCTGCCGTCTCCGGGCAGGACGAGCCAGATGTAGCGCGAGAGCGGGTACTTCAGCGGTTCGACGCTGATCTTGCTCGGCACGCAGGGGACGCCGTTGACCTTCAGCGTCTTCAGCCCTTTCTTCTGCCAGGCGAGACCGGCGTAGCCGATCGCGTTGGGGTCCTGTTTGACCGCGTTGACGACGAGGCCGTCGGCGGTGAGGGCGTTGACGTTGGACGCCGGCGGTTCGTTGTTCAGCACCGCCTGGAGGAAGAAGTTGTAGGTCCCTCCGTTGGTGTCGCGGCCGACCGGGTCGATCGTCGTGTCGAGGCCCGAACCGGGCACCTGGCTCCAGTTGGTCAGCAGGCCGCGGTAGATGTCGTGGGTCTGCTGGATCGTGATGTTGCTGAGGCTGTTCTTCGGGTTGACGTCCATGCACAACCCGTCGAGGTAGAACTTGACGTAGGTGGTGCCGGCGTCGCTGGGGAGGGGGGTGCGGGACTGACCCGCGAACTGGCTGGTCCCGTTCTGCACGTCTTTGACGCCGGCGTTGCCGCCGTCGGCGACGTAGCTGAAGTGGACCTTGTGGTTGACCTTCTTCGTGTAGGTGTTGAAGAGGGCCTGCAGCACAGGCTGCGCTGCTACCGAGCCCGACCCGATCAGGGTCACGGCACCGGCCGACGCCGGCGCGGCCAGCCCCAGGAGGGTGATCGCCGCGATGGCGAGGGTCTTGCTTCTCATGCGGTTCGTGTCCTTTCTTTGCCGGGTGAGAGAGGTAAAAAAGACTTTGTTGACCAACTTGCTCGCGAAACAGTAGCAGCTTCTGTACTTTATTGAGAAGTTAAGTAAAGAAAGGCCGTCCGAGGGCGCCCCAACTCCGCTGCAGACGACATCGCGCGTGGCGGGGGAGGGCCATGCGGAGGCCGTTGAAATGGAGGATCAATTGTTGAAGAGAAGACTGTCCACGCCCCGAGCCGCGACCGTCGTCGTGCTGGCGGCGGCGGTTGCCGCGTCGGTCACCGTGGTGCCCTCGGTCGCCCAGTCGTTCCTGACGAGCCAGAGGGCGGCCAAGGTCTTCGTCACGAACAAGAAGGCGTCGAAGCTGTACCTGAAGAAAAAGGCGGCTTCGAACCTGTTCGTGGCGAAAGCGACGGCGCCGAAGCCGCCGGTGGTCGGGATCGCCGCCGGCACGGCGCAGTTCTCGGCCGCGGCGACCACCGCCGGCTACATCCCGACCGCGTTCACCTCGTTCGCGACCCATGCCGAAGTCAGCTCCGTCGTGCTCACCTTCTCGGGGAACGCGACCTGCACCTCGGAAAAAGCGAGCTCGGCCGACGCTTGCCCGATCCAGATCCTGGTCGACAACCAGTCGACGGGCAAAGTGAACTTCGCCCCGGCGACGCTCGCTTCGCAGACGCCGGTGCCGCTCGTCCACACGGTTGTGCAGACGACCGTGCTCGGCAAAGGCGGCCACACGGTGGCGGTCCAGTACGCGGGGGCCAAAAACGTCACGTTCACGCTGAAAAGCTGGAACCTCGCCGTCCAGGCCTACCCGCAGCCCGACGAACCGCTGCAGACCGAAGAAACCTCGAGCTCGGGTGGCTCAGGCAAAGGCGGCAGCTCCAAGAAGGGCTGAGCATCGTTTCCAGCCTTTTGGCCCCTATGGGGGCGCGAATGGTGGAAACGACGAAGAGCTAGAGCCCGGACCCGGTGCCGATCGGCGCCGCGGTCCGGGCTCCAGGTTCTTCGTGGGGACAGTCAGCGCTTTCGCCGCTCATGACTCAGCGCTGGGGGCGGGGGAGGGAGTCGCCGAGGATCAAGCGGGCGCGGTAGAAGAGCGCCTCGTCGGCTCCGCTTAAGGCCGACTCGCGGTTGTCGGTCTGGGTGGTCCGGTTCTGCCCGGTCCCGGCCGGCTGCTCGTCGCGCACCAGCCCGGTCAGCCGACCCCGTGAGCGAAACGTGGTGGTCTCCACTCTCTTGGTCACTCCGTCTCCTTTCTACATTTGTTGATCATCAAAGTCAAGAATACCACACACGACCGCTCTCGACTGGAAGCGGTCGTCGTTGCGTTCGGCATCCGAAGGGTGTCGGCCGGGCCGTTCAGCCAGGCCGGGAACTCGAGCACTCCTGCCGGTTCCGTGGTTCCTTTTGCACCAAATGAGTGCATAAGGAACCACGGAAGCGTCTCGTCTCGATCCACCCAAACTCGTGCTTCCTTTGTCCTGCTATAGCGGACTAAGGAACCACAGATGAGGGGGTGGCGAGTTGGGGTGGGGCGCCACCCGGCAAGAAGGCGCCCCACCCCGTCGCCTCTTCAGACGGCTGCAGATACCTCTGCGTCGCCGCCGTCGCGGGTCCCTTGGGGAGTCGAGGCCCCGTCGGGCTGTGACGGCGACGAACCGTTGAAGCTTTTGGCCTGGATCGGGCGCAGGTAGGCGATCTGGCCCTCGCGCAGCTCCAGGCGCTGCAGCTCGGCCCGGGTCAGCTGGGCCCAGATCTCGGTCCCGTCGCCGAGCACGAACTCGACCCGCACCTCGAAGCCGAGGGTGACGATCCGCTGCACCAGGCCCTCCTGGGTGCGCTCGTCGGGGTCGAGCACGACTTCCATGTCGTGCGGGCGCACGAAGTCGTCGCCGAGCCGGTTGACCTCGCCGACGAAGCTCATCACGAACTCGTTGGCCGGGTGCTCGTAGAGCTCGTCCGCCGAGCCCGACTGCTCGACCCGTCCTTCGTTCATCACCACCAGCTGGCCGGCGACGTCCATCGCCTCCTCCTGGTCGTGGGTGACGAAGATCGTCGTTACGTGCATCTCCTCGTGGAGGTTCCGCAGCCAGGCCCGCAGATCCTTGCGCACCTTCGCGTCCAGCGCTCCGAACGGCTCGTCGAGCAGCAGCACCTGCGGCTCCACCGCCAGTGCCCGCGCCAGCGCCATCCGCTGCCGCTGGCCGCCCGAGAGCTGGGAGGGATAGCGTTCGGCCAGCCCCTCCAACTGGACCAGGTCGAGCAGCTCGTGCACCCGCCGGGCGATCTTGCGCTTGTCCCACTTGCGGATCTTCAGCCCGAAGCCGACGTTCTCGAACACGGTCATGTGCTTGAAGGCGGCGTAATGCTGGAAGACGAACCCGACTTCGCGCTTCTGCGCCGGTTTCTTCGAGACGTCCTCGCCTTCGATCAGCACCAGGCCGGAGTCGAGCGTCTCCAGCCCGGCGATCGCCCGCAGCAGCGTCGACTTGCCGGAGCCGCTGGGCCCGAGCAGAGCGGTAAGGGACCCTTCCGGGACCTCAATGGACACGTCCTTGAGCGCCTGAAAGTCACCGAAGCGCTTATT
>JBQCCT010000303.1:0-3040 GCA_051961955.1 Solirubrobacterales bacterium | reverse complement strand
CCGTAAACGTCGAAACCCGTGAGCCGCTCGATCCCGAGCGGGCGCGCGAGCTGCTCGCAGCGGCGCCGGGCGAGACGGTCGTCGACGACCCGGCCGCCGGCCGCTTCCCGATGGCGATCGACGCCGCCGGCAGGGACGACGTCTACGTCGGGCGCATCCGCCGCGACGCCGGCAACGAGCGCGCCCTCGACATGTGGATCGTCGCCGACAACCTGCGCAAGGGCGCCGCCACCAACGCCGTCCAGCTCGCCGAGGTCCTCGTCGAGCGCGGGCTCGTCGGCGTTCCCGCCTAGCCGGTGAACATCGGCTTCGCCGAGGCCCTGCTGCTGTTCGGCGCCCTGCTCGCGGTCGTCGCGGCGCTTTCGGGGGTGATGAAGGGGACGGTCCTGTCGGCCTCGGTGCTGTCGGTGGCGCTGGGGTTCGGGCTGGCGGTCGCGGGGGTGGTCGAAATCGACGCCGGCGACAAGGCGATCGTCGAGCTGGTCGAGCTGGCGCTGATCCTGACCCTCTTCTCCGACGGGATGTTCGTCGAGCGCGAGCTGCTGCGACGCCACTGGGGGCCGGTGGCGCGGGCGCTGGTGATCGCGATGCCGATCACGATGGGGCTGCTGGGGTTGGGGGCGAAGCTGCTCTTCCCCGACCTCACCTGGGCCGAGGCGTTCCTGCTGGCGGCGGTGCTCTCGCCGACCGACCCGGTCGTCACCTCGGCCGTGGTCACCTCGCGGCTGGTCCCGAGCCAGGTCCGCCACACGCTCAACCTCGAGTCAGGCCTCAACGACGGCCTGGCGCTGCCGTTCGTCCTCTTCTTCCTCGTCCTCGCCACGCCGGGCGGCGACGCCGGCACCGAAGCGGCAAAGCTGTTGGGCGAGGCGGCGGTGGGGGCGGCGATCGGCGTCGCGCTCGGCGTGGCGGCGGGGCGCCTGCACTGGGGCCTGCCCGGCGGCGGCATCACCGCCCGCTACGAGGGGATCTACGCGGTCGGCTTCGCCCTCTTCGCCTTCGGCCTCGCCGAAGCGACGATCGGCAACGGCCTGATCGCCGCCTTCGTCTGCGGCATCGCGATGGGGGCGAGCGAGCGCGAAGTCCCGGACAGCTTCGTCGAGTTCGCCGAGAACAGCAGCGCGATCCTGCAGGTGCTCACCTTCTTCGTCTTCGGCGGCTTGATCTATGCCACCGGCTTCCACCACAGCGTCCCGCCCCTTGTGGTCTTCGTCGCCTTCGCCCTGCTCGTGGCCCGCCCCGTCGCCGTGCTCCTCTCTTTCCTGCGCACCGGGATCCCGCGCTCGGAAAAGCTCTTCATGGCCTGGTTCGGCCCCAAGGGAGTCGCCTCGATGCTCTTCGCCCTCTTCGTCCTCAAGTCCGACGTGACTAACAGCTCGCTGATCTTCGACACCGCCGCGATCGCGATCATCGCCTCGATCGTCGCCCACGGCCTCACCGACACCGTCGGCGCCCAGTGGCTCGCTCGTCGCGTAGGTCTTATGCCAGCCTCATCAAAACCGGGTTAAAAGTGGCTGAGTAGGGCGCAACTTTCAACTTCATTCGCTAATTAGAGGAAGAAGCTCTGCTCGCAGCAGGGTCGACAGAGCCACGGCAGGGACCGTGGCTCGAAACCAGAGGGAGAACCATGAATTCTCTTCACCAGTGGGCGAACAGTGCTCGGAAGCAAGGTCAAAGGCCTCGGAGCCTTCCTGCAGACGCGTGCGCAGCAGGAATGTGGCGGCGCGGAACTCGGATTCAATGCCTCGCCGGATTCTCCTCGAAGTTGCGATCGAGCACCTGTGAGGTGCTCGATCGCAGTCTCGCGGGCCTAAGCTGCCGCGCCGGCGGTGAGGCGCTCCTCGACCCAGCCGGTCGAGGCGATGTGCTTGTTCATCCCCAGTTCCTTCGGCGAGGCGCCGAGGGCGAGGCCGACGAGCTGGGGCAGATGGAGGACGGCGAGGCCGAGGTCGCGGTTGACGACCTTGGCCGCCTCCGGCTGCTGCAGGTCGAGGTTGAGGTGGCAGAGGGGGCACGGCGTCACCAGGCAGTCGGCGCCGGCGTCGATCGCGTCGCCGACGTGGGTGCCGGCCTGGCGCAGCGAGGTCTCGCGGGCCATCGTGATCACCGGAAAGCCGCAGCACTTGCGGGCGCCGTCGTACTCGACGACTTCGCCGCCGAGGACCTCGATCACCTTCTCCAGGTAGATGTCGCGGTCCGGGTAGTCGGCGTAGCCGAGCCGTTCCTTTGGCCGCACGATGTAGCAACCGTAGAAGGGACCGACGCGGAGGCCGCTGAGCGGCCGCTTTACCTGCTCGGCCAGGCGATCAAGCCCGTAGTCCTCGACCAATAGCCAGAGGAAGTTTTTGTTCGTGAATCCGTTCTTGTCCTTCTCGTAGGAAAGGCCGCCGGAGAGGGTTTCGTTGATGTGCGCCCGGTAGGCCGAGTCGGCGTCGAGGCGCTGCTGGCACTCCGATTGCGCGCCCTGGCAGGTCGAGCAGATGTTCATCATCGAGAGGCCGGTCTGCTGGGCGAGCGCGAAGGTGCGCGCGTTCAGCGTGTCGGCCAGCTCCTGGTTGTGCTCGGCGATGACGCCGGCGCCGCAGCAGTTGGCGCGGTCGAGTTCGACCAGCTCGATCCCGAGCCGCTCGGCGACCAGGGCCATCGAGCCATGCAGCTCGGACGTGAAGCCGCGCGAGACGCAGCCGGGCCAGTAGGCGACTTTGATGTTCTCAGCCATTGGTGGAGACCTCCTCGGCAGCGGCGCCGTCGAGCTGGGCGTCCTCGCCCTCCTCGCCTCGGATGTACAGGTTCAGTTCTTCGCTGTGCTCCTCGGTGTGCTTGTAGATCGCCTTCACCTCGTCCTGGGCGCCGCCCGGGAGCTTCGGGTGGACGCCGGGGATCAGCTTCGCCAGCGAGCGCATCTTGCCGGTCCTGATGCCGCGCATCGCCGTCGGCAGCGAGCCGAGCATTTCGCGGATCGCGCGTCGGTTCGGTTTCAGCTTGCCTTTGAAGCCGGGGGCGAAGGACTCCTGCAGCAGCAGCGACTCGTCCAGGGTCC
>JBQCCT010000302.1:0-5918 GCA_051961955.1 Solirubrobacterales bacterium | reverse complement strand
CTACCTCGCCTTCACCAAACACGTGCCCTTCACCAGCTACGGCTACACCCTGAAGGCGACCTTCTCGAACTCGGCCAACATCTCCACCAACTCGCCGGTGCGGATCGCCGGCGTCAACGTGGGCAAAGTCATCTCAACCAGCCGCGACGGCAACGACACCACCGTCACCTTCACCGTCGACGGTTCCGGACAGCCGGTCCATGACGACGCCTTCGCCACGATCCGCCCGCGGATCTTCCTCGAGGGCAACTTCTTCATCGAACTCGACCCCGGCAGCCCCAGCGCCCCGGAAATGGGCAGCGGCGACACGATCCCGGTCAGCCGCACCTCGATCGCGGTCCAGCTCGATGAAATCCTCACCTCGCTGCAGTCGCCGGTGCGGGCCGACCTCAGCCGCCTGCTCGAGAGCTACGGCACCGCCCTCACCCATAAGCCGACGCCCGCCGAAGACCGCACTCAGCTGCCCGAGGTGAAAGGCAAGAGCGGCGCCGAAGCCCTGAACGGCGCCTTCCGCTACGGCGGCGACGCCGGCCGCTACAGCTCCCAGGTCACCAACGCCTTCCTCGGCACCGAACAGCGTGACCTCTCCCGCCTCGTCGCCGGCGCCGGCCGCGCCTTCGGCGCCTTCGCCGCCCGCCAGCGGGATCTGCAGGGCTTGATCGTCAACTTCAACACCTTCACCGGCGCCCTCGCCGACCAGTCGACCAACCTCTCCACCACGATCCACCTGTTGGCGCCGACCCTCCGCGTCACCCACGCCTCCCTCGTCAGCCTCAACCGCACCCTGCCGCCGCTGCGTACCTACGCGATCGAGCTGCGCCCCGCCGTCGCCGAGCTGCCGGGGCTGATCAGCTCCTCGAAACCGTTCCTCGCCCAGGTCCGCCCCCTGCTTTCCGGCAGGGAGGCCGGCGGCGACGTCAAGCTGCTGACCGAATCGACCCCCGCCCTCGCCGGCGCCGCCCGGGTCAGCAAGCAGAACACCGTCCCCCAGCTCAACCGGCTCAGCGTCTGCACCACCAAGGTCATGGTCCCGACCGGCAACCAGGTGATCGAAGACCGCTTCAGCACCGGCGGTCCCAACTACCGCGAGTTCCTCTACAACCTCGTCAACTTCGCCAGCCAGGCCCAGAACTTCGACGGCAACGGCCCTTACTTCCGCCTACAGGGTGGCGGCGGCGGGGTGATGGTCGGTGAAAACAATCCGAATGCCGAACAGGGAAGCGAGAAGGTCCAGTACGCGCGCACGATCGCGCCGCCCCAGGGGACTCAGCCCCAGCTCGGCAAGAAGCCGCCGCTGAAGCCGGAAGTGCGCTGCTACACCAACTCTCCTCCGAACGTCAATGGTCCCCTCGGGCAGGTCGGCCCCCCGTCGGCGGAAGTGGTGAACCCATGAACCGCTGGACCCACTTCCGCTCCTGGCTCTCGCGCCAGGCCCGCGGTCACCGTAAAGACACGATCGCGATCGTCGTCCTCGCCCTCGCCGGCATCGTGATGATGCTGGGCATCTTCACCCAGCAGAAAGCCTCGCTGCCTCCCTGGCTGCCCTTTGTCGGCGAAGAATTCGAACACATCAGCGCCCAGTTCACGACGGCCCAGGCGGTCACCCCCGGCCAGGGCCAGGCGGTCGACATCGCCGGCATCCAGGTCGGCAAGGTCACCTCGGTCGACCTCGAAGACGGCCACGCCGTCGTCGGCATGGCCATCGAGCCGAAGTACATGAAGCTGATCCATCCCGACGCCAGCCTCTTGCTGCGGCCGAAAACCAACCTCAACGACATGGTCGTCGAGATCGAACCCGGCACCGGCAAGGAACCAGTCGAAGACGGCCACGAATTCACCCTCGCCCAGACCGAACCCAACACCAACCTCGACGCTTTCCTCGGCACCCTCGACGCCGACACCCGCCAGTACCTGCAGCTGCTCCTCGCCGGCGGCGCCGAAGGCATCGGCGGCCGCGGCAAGCAGCTCGGCAACGCCTTCCGCCGCTTCCAGCCCTTCGTCCACTACACCGCCAAGCTCAACAAGGCCGTCGCTGCCCGCCACGTCGCCCTCGCCCACGTCATCCACGACTTCGGCCTCTTGACCACCGAACTCGGGCGCCACGACGCCGAGATCAAGCGCTTTGTCACCGCCTCCAAGAGCTCCCTCGGCAACTTCGCCAACCAGCAGCACTCGGTCCAGAATGCCTTCGAAGAATTCCCTGCCACCCTGCAGGCCGCCCACGCCGGCCTCGCCAGCTCCAACCGCTTCTCCCAGGCCGCCGAGCCCGCCCTCTTCAAGCTGATCCCCCAGGCCCAGGCCCTGACTCCGGCCTTCAAGGCGACCGAGCGCCTCTTCAGCCAGACCACTGGGCCGATCCGCGACCAGCTCCGCCCCTTCACCCGCGAAATCCGCCCAGTGCTCACCCACGGCACCGAAGCAGCGAAGCCGTTCGAAAAGACCGTGCGCAGCTTCGGCAACTCGCTCGGCGGCTTCAACTCCTTCCTCAACGAGCTCGCCTACCAGCCGAAAGGCTCCGCCGAGAGCTACCTCTTCTACCTGCCCTGGCTCAACCACGACTACAACAACAGCTACAGCATCCAGGACGCCAACGGCGCTGTTCAGCGCGGCCTGGTCATGTTCACCTGTAATGGATCAAAGCTTGGCTATGGATTTGCGAATACCAATGCCTTCCTGAAGACGCTGCTTGAAGCGACGGGGATACCGCGCCCAAGCGAGCTACCTACGTTCAAACCCACGCAAAAAGAAATAAGCAAAAACGAAGTCAGTGAATGTGGCCCGGGGACTAGACCATGAGCAAGCGCGCCCCCAGCACCACCCAACTCCTGGTCATCACCGGCTTCGCGCTGTCCTGCTTCGGGATCCTGCTCTTCCTCTGGGTCACCTTTGGCGGCCCCACCCCCTTCCGGGCCAAGAACTACGAAATCAAGGTCCCGTTCGACGAGGCGACCCAGCTCGCCGAACAGTCGGGCGTGCGCATCTCCGGCGTCAACGTCGGCAAAGTCCAGAGCATCGCCCTGGCGCCGAACCGCAAGCAGGCGCTGGCGACGGTCTCGATCGACGACCAGTACGCGCCGCTGCCCGAGTCGACCCGGGCCATCCTCCGCACCAAGACCCTCCTCGGCGAGACCTACATCGAACTCACCCCCGGCTCCCGCAAGGGTCCCGAGCTCGCCGACGGCGGCACCGTGCCCGAGGCGAACGTCGCCCAGTCGGTCCAGCTCGATGAGATCTTCCGCACCTTCAACGCCCGCACCCGCGCCGCCTTCCAGGAATGGATGCAGGAAGCGGCGGTCGCCGTCAACGGCCAGGGTCAGAACCTCTCCTACGCGCTCGGCGGTCTCGAACCGGCCTTTACCGAATTCGACAAGCTCTTCCGCGTCCTCAGCACCCAGGAAGTGGCCGTCTCTCAGCTGTTCCGCAACGGCGCCACTACCTTTGCCGCGCTCCGCGGACGCGAAGGCGAACTGGCCAACCTCATCCGCAGCTCCAACGCCGTCTTCCAGACCACCGCCCAGCGCAACCGCGACATCGAAGCCCTCTTCCGCGCCTTCCCCACCTTCCTCGACGAGTCGCGCCTCACTCTCGACCGCCTCAAAGGCTTCTCCCTCAACGCCGACCCGCTGATGCGCCAGCTCGTGCCGGCTGCCGAACAGCTCTCCCCGACGTTCATCGCCCTTTCGAAGTTGGCGCCCGAATCGAAGGCCTTCTTCGAAGGCCTCGGCCCGGTGATCAAACGCGCCCCGTCCGGCTTCAGCGCCTTCCGCAAGATCTTCCGCGACGAATTCCCGCCGCTGCTGCGGGCTCTCGACCCGTTCCTGCGCAACCTCAATCCGATTCTGGTTGGTTTCAAGCTTTACAAGCATGAGACCACTGCGGTCTTCGCCAACCTGGCGGCTGCCAGCAATGCGACTGTCTCAGGCCACCCCCACATCCACTACCTACGTGCGATGGGTCCGCTCAATCCCGAGACCGTTTCTACTTACTCCCATCGCCTCACGATCAACCGAAACAGCGCTTACAGCCCACCCCTCTGGGCTGAAGGTCTCGCCGAAGGCCTTCCCAGCTTCGACACGCGTCAATGCACGACTGGGATCGTCGCAACGCTCAACCCGAAATCCGCGACCGAACCGGCCTTCGAAGAACGAGCAGTCGAAACTAAACCCGATCCAACCGATCTATCCATCAAACCCAGGACTCAAAAGGAAAACGCCGAAGACCTCTTCAAACGGATCGAGGAATACGCCTTCGCTGGCCACCTGAGCACCTCAGAAGTCCCGGCTCCGCCCTGCAAGCAACAGGCCCCCTTCGAGCCGATTTACGGCACCGGCCCCAGCACCCAGTACCAGCACACCTTTGAACAGCCACGCCCGTAGCCGGGTTGGCTTGACAAGCGGCAAGCAACGCGTGCTCATGTTTGACTAAATGAACATGACTTAGGCATGAGCTTCTGAAACAGTTCCTTTCTCTGTAATCACCTCAAGAAGGGACGGACAGATGGCTGATGCCCTAAACGCCAGGCGATCTATCACCTACGGCGCTCTAGCGCTAGCGGCACTCACGCTGGCTCTGTTGGCAATTGCTGTGCCGAAGGCTTCGGCGGGCGGCTCGTTCTGTGTCGAATCTACCTTGGCGCCTTACGGTCAAGGTGGAGACCGCTGTTGGGGCCCTGCAAAGCAGTACCTGAATGTCGCCACGGTAATTACCTATGAACGTGCCGGCTGCGTTGATATTGCGGATACCAACAACAACCTGAAGACGTCATGGGTCTGTGGACCTGCTGGGAGTGCGCCAGGCTACGCAGCCCGGGTCGTATACGAACAAAACGTCACGCTGTGGTGGAAGGCGGTTATACGCAACAACAACTTGTCGTCCAGCGGCAGATTTACGGGTACCTATAGTTGTTACAACGGCGGCGCGTGCTAGCTAAACGCCGGCCCTCCATAAGATTTGCAAAACAACTGCGCCGTCTAGCAATAGGCGGCGCAGTTGCGGCCGTATTGTGCCTCGTGCTCTTTTTGTTGGGGTCAAGTTCTGATGGTCCCGGCAGGCTAGCCATTAGATCGTCAGCGAAAGCTAAAAGTCTCGCGATTTTTCATACTCCCGCCGAGGGCTTGCCGCCAGCAGTTAAACGAGCGATACAGGGAGCAGGATACGACTTGAGTAGCGCCCAGGCGCAGAGGCTACCGGTGCCGACTACCTTTCCTGTGTGGGCGATCCCAGGGCAGAACATCGTGTGCCTCTTCTTAGTGCGGCGGAGTGCGGTGGGTAGCTCGTGCAGCGCTGTCCGTTCGGACGAATCGGCAGTAGGGGTGACGCTGTTGTCCAGTCCTGAAACTGGGGCTAAAAAGATCAGCCGCCTTATCATTGGGGTAGCTCCCGCTGATGCCTGCAGGGTGTCGGCTATCGAAGAACATGGGGAGACCAATATCCCAGTGCGGAAGGGCATCTTCTTTCGTAGGGATCGATCTGCAATTCCGCCAGATCGATATCGCGCCGTAGCATGCTAGGGGCGCTCGTGAAACAAAAACAGTTGTAGTGCCATGTGGAGTGAATCAGCGTAGGAGTCCACCGGACCTCCAAGTAGCGCCTCAACCTTTCCCATATTGCTGAACACAGTCTGGCGACTTACACCTAACACGGCTGCGGCAGAAGCACGATTCCGTCCGTGGGTAAAGTAGGCCAGTAGAGTCGCCCGTAGCTGCTGTCCGCCATCACGTGCTGCAGTAAGCGGCGCAAGATACGCTTTGCGGAGGAAGGCCCAGAGACGCTCATCCTTGATGAGGGAGGCGAGCACAGGATTATCCCGATAGCGACTCACCCCAAATTCAGAAAGAGGCGAAAGTGGTAAAGCCTCCTCTGCCTGCCAGTGGGTGCACCTCCATCCTGCGAGTTCGGACATCGGCTCTCCTATTCCC
>JBQCCT010000301.1:0-14129 GCA_051961955.1 Solirubrobacterales bacterium | reverse complement strand
ACTTCCTCGGCGCTGAGGTCGCGCATGCGCCGCGCCAGGTAGGCGTTCTTGCGGCTGCGCAGGCGTCGCAGCCGCTCGCGGCCGGCGCCGTTGACCTCGACCAGGGCGCTGCGGCCGTCGGCGGGGTCCGGGGTGCGGTCGATCAGGCCCTCCCGTTCGAGGCAGCCGAGGGTGCGGGTGACCGTCGGGCGCTTCACCCGCTCGATGCCGGCGATCTCGCTCGGGGTCATCGGCCCGTGGCGCTCGATCGTCGCCAGCGCGGCGGTCGAGGTCGGGGTCAGCCCGCTGGTCTCAGCCGCCGCCTCCTGACGCAGCCGCCGGGCGGTGCGGACGATCGCCGTGCGCAGCTGCGCGGCGCGCTCGGTAAGTGGGATGTCGGTCTTCGCCGGCATGTAATTAGCTCTGGTAATTAGTTTAGCAAACTATCTCCCGCTTAGCCTTCCCTTAGTTGGCGTTCAGTAGCTTGAGCCGGTGAGCGAAGTCGCGATCAGCGTGCAGGGACTGCGCAAGTCCTATGGCGAGCACGAGGCGGTCGCCGGTATCGACTTCGAGGTCGCGGCCGGTGAAGTCTTCGGCTTCCTCGGCCCCAACGGCGCCGGCAAGACGACCACGATCGAGATCCTCGAGGGCTACCGCGAGCGCAGCGGCGGCGAGGTCTCCGTCCTCGGCGTCGACCCCGGCGCGCCGACCCGCGCCTGGCGCGAGCGCGTCGGCCTCGTCCTCCAAGAGTGCGAGCTCGACCCGCTCTGGACCGTGCAGGAGGCCGTCTCGCTCTTCGCCCGCTTCTACCGCGCCCCGCGCTCGGTCGCCGAGACGATCGACCTCGTCGGCCTCGGCGAGAAGCGCGACGCCCGCATCGGCACCCTCTCCGGCGGCCAGAAACGCCGCGCCGACGTGGCGCTGGGGATCGTCGGCGACCCCGACCTGATCTTCCTCGACGAGCCGACCACCGGCTTCGATCCCAGCGCCCGGCGCGAGGCCTGGAACATGATCGAGGGGCTGAAGGCGCTGGGGAAGACCGTCTTCCTCACCACCCACTACATGGACGAGGCGCAGCACCTCGCCGACCGGGTGGCGATCCTGCGCGAGGGGCAGATCGTCGCCGAGGGCCGCACCGAGGAGATCGCCGTGGCGATCGGCCGCAGCACCGTGATCGGCTTCGCGCTGAACGGCGCCCTTGCGGTCGACGATGTCCGCAGCGCCGTCGCCGGCGCCGTCGCCACCGCCGGCGACCAGGTGGAGATCCAGAGCCAGAGTCCCCAGCGGGACCTCTACCGACTGCTCGCCCTCGCCGAGGAGCGCGGGATCGAGCTGCAGGACCTCGAGGTCCGCCGCCCGAACCTTGAGGACGTCTTCCTCGAGCTGACCCGGGGGCCGGCGCGATGAGCGACCGGGCGATCGTCCTCGCGCAGGCGCGGATGGCGGTCCTCGTCGCCCTGCGCACGCCGCGGACGGTGATCTTCACGATCGCATTCCCGATCGTCCTCCTCGTCCTCTTCAACTCGATCTTCAACGCGGGAGGGAACGAGACGGCGACGCTGCCGGGCGACCTCAAGCTCAGCGCCGAGGCCTACTTCACCGCCGGGATCATCGCCTACGCCGCCGCGCTGTCGACCTTCACCACGCTCGCCGTCTCGCTGACGACGCAGCGGGAGAACGGGCAGCTGAAGCGCTACCGCGGCACCCCGATGCCGCCCTGGACCTTCATCGCCGGCCAGATCATCCGCGCCGAGGCGCAGGCCCTGGCGATGGCCGCGGTGCTGCTGGTCATCGGCGCCGTCGCCTACGGCATCCCGATCCCGGCCTCGACCTTCCCCGCCTTCGTCCTCTACCTGCTGCTCGGCACCGCGACCCTCTGCTCGCTGGGGATCGCGGTCAGCGCCTTCACTCCCACCCCCGACGCCGCCTCGACGATCGCGCCCTTCTCGGTTGTGATCCTCGCCTTCATCTCCGGCGTCTGGATCCCGGTCGAACAGCTGCCGAACTGGCTGGAAACGATCGGCAAGGTCTTCCCCCTCTACCACCTGGCGCTTGGCCTACAGACCACGCTGGCGCCGAGAGCGAGCGGCAGTGGCCTCGAAATCGAAAACGTGATCGCGCTCGCGGTCTGGGCCGCGATCGGCATCCGCATCGCCAGCCGCCGCTTCCGCTGGGAGCCTCAGGCCGCGTCGGCCTGAGCGAACTCGCGCAGCATCTCCAGCATCTTTTCCTCGTAGGCGATGCCGGCGACCAGCGTCCGCTCCGATCCCTCGTAACCCTCCACCTGGCGCACCAGCTCGAGGTAGCCCTGCAGCTCCTCCAGTTTGGCCTGGTGAAAGGCGATCCGCGGCTCCAGCAGCGGCGCCGGGTCGGCGCCGGCGAAGGTCTTCAGCATCAGTTCGTCGCGCAACTGCGGCGCCGCCGCGACCGGCTCGTTCGCCCAAGCGGCGAGCGCCTCGCGCCCCTTCTCGGTGAGCGAGTAGACGCGGCGGCGGCGGCCCCCCTCCTCCTGCTCGGCGCTGAGGTAGCCGGCGGCGGCGAGCCGGGCCGGCTCCTCGTAGGCGGTCGTGTGCGGGACCGGCCAGAAGTTCTGGATCGAGCTCTCCAACCGCCCCTTGATCTCGTAAGAGGTCGAGGGGCCGAACTCCTTGAGCAGGGCGAGGAGCGCGTAGGAGGTCCCGGTCAGACGGATCGACTTGCTTTCCATAGTTCGGAGTGTATAGTACGGGACGAAGTATGAAAACTAGGTAGCGGCGGAGGTGCTTGAAATGGCGATCGATTCCAACGACTACGACGCGGTAATCGTCGGCGGCAGCCTGGCCGGGTGCACGGCGGCAAGCTTGCTCGGACGCGCGGGGTCGCGGGTGGCGCTGGTGGAGAAGCAACCCGACCCGAAGGCGTTCAAGCGGATGTGCTCGCATTTCATCCAGGCTTCGGCGGTGCCGACCCTGGAGCGGCTCGGCTGGCTGGAGCCGATCGAACAGGCAGGCGGCATCCACACGCGCGTGCAGGCCTGGACGCGCTGGGGCTGGATCAAACCGCCCCCACCCGGCAACGTCTGCGTCAACCTGCGACGCGAGCTGCTCGACCCGCTGTTGAAAGAGATGACGGCCCAGGAGCCAGGCGTAGACCTGATGCTCGGCCGCACCGCCACCCGGGTCCTGCATGAGGACGGCGCCGTGCGCGGCATCGTCGTCCGCAACCCGGCAGGAGAGGAGACCGAGCTGCGGGCACCGCTTACGGTCGGCGCCGACGGCCGCGACTCGCAGGTCGCCGAGCTGGCCGGCCTTCCCGACAGGAAGACCCCGCACGGGCGCTTCGCCTACGGCGGCTACTTCGAAGGACCGCCGACGGCAATCGCCCCCGACGCCTCCTTCTGGATGCTCGACCCCCAGTGGGCGGCGGCGTTCCCGACCGATTCCGAACTGACCTTCTACGCGGTGATGGGGACCAAGGAGTGGCTGCCCGAGTTCAAAGCTGATCCGGAGAAAGCGCTGGTCAAGTTCGTCTCCAGCGTGCCCGAGGCGCCGCCGATCGCCCAGAGCAAACTCGTCGGCTCGGTGCTGGGGAAGATCGACATGACCAACCGCCGGCGCGGCCCGGTCGCCCCGGGCCTGGCGCTGATCGGCGACGCCGCCCTCGCGGTCGACCCGCTCTTCGGGATCGGCTGCGGCTGGGCGCTGCAGTCGGGCGAGTGGCTGGCCGACAGCGTCGCCCCGGCGCTGCGCGGGGAGGTGCCGCTCGAAAAAGGGCTCGACCGCTACAAACGGCTGCACAAGCGCGGCCTCGGCGGCCACACCTTCTTGATCAACGACTACGCGACGGGACGCCGCCTCAATCCGATGGAGCGGCTGATCTTCTCCGCCGCCGTCCGGAACGAGAAGTGCGCCAGCGTCTTCGAGGAGTTCGGCACCCGCGAAATTCGACCGCAACAATTCATGCCGAGGATGCTGCCGCGGGCGATCGCGGTCAACGCCCGGCACGCGCTGGCTCGATGAGCGTCTCCGGCTCGGCGAAGACGACCGTCGAACGCTCCCGGCTCGAGGCCGGCGGAGTCAGCACGCGTTTGCTGCAGGCCGGACCCACCGACGCCGTCGAGGCGGTGGTCTTCGTCCACGGCAACCCAGGCTCGGCTGACGACTGGGAGCGCCTGGTCGGTGCGGCGGGAGCGATCGGCCTGCGCGCCGTCGCCTTCGACCTGCCGGACTTCGGCGAGACCGTTGCCCCGCCGGGCTTCGCCCACGACGTCCCCGCCTACGCGGGGTTCGTTGCCGCGGCGCTGGAGCAGCTCGGAATCGAGCGCGTCCACCTGGTGATTCACGACTTCGGCGGCCCGATCGGGCTGGTCTGGGCGATGGGCCACCTCGACGCGGTGGCGAGCGTGACCCTGATCGACACCGGCCTCATGCCCGGCTACCGCTGGCACAGCCTGGCGCGGCTCTGGCGCACCCCGATGGTCGGCGAGATCTTCCAGGCGACGGCGACGCGGCGCGCCTTCCGCTCGATGATCAGCCGCAAAGAGCCGCGCGGCCTGCCCCGCGACTTCGTCGAAACGATGTACGACCACTACGACAAACGCACCCGCAAGGCGGTGCTGAAGCTCTACCGCGCCACCGACGATCCCGGCAGCATGTCGGAGAACCTGATCGCCATCTTCGCCCCCCGTGACATCCCGGCCCTGGTGATCTGGGGTGAACAAGACCCGTACCTCCCCTCCTCCTTCGCGGTGCGCCAGCGCGACGCCTTCCCCTCCGCCGAGGTCAACGTCCTCCCCGCCAGCGGCCACTGGCCCTACGCCGACTCCCCCGACACCGTAGAGCGCCTATTCACCGAGTTCCTCACCAAACCCAAACAGAAGTGACACAGAAGTGTCATTTCTTTGAATCAATTCAGTAACACCTATTGAAGTGGCGAATACGCCCTCTAGGGTCGGGCGCCGGAGCGCTATGGAGGCAGGTGTCTCCACACGGCTGACAATCGCTGTGCCGGCCTCACTAGCCGGTCCGGTCCGCTTCGCCAGACTCGACCCGCCTCGCGGCGGGTCTTGTCGTTTCTGAAGGCCCTTTCCTCGACTATGTCCTCCAGCGCGGCTATGGTGGCAACGTCTTGTCGCTCCGCCTGCGAACTGCGAGTCTCGCCGCGCTGATCCTAATCGGGCTGGGAGTCCTCGCGCTGATGAGCACTCACGGCCGCGCGGCCGGAACGAGCATCAGCGCCGTCAACTCGGCCAACTGCGGGCCCGTCCAGTACGGCGGCAGCGGCAGCGCCGAAGCGTTGATCGTCTCCGATCTGCCGCTGCAGGGGGATTCGCGTCAGCGCTCGCTGCAGATGAACGACGCGATCCGGCTCGTGCTCGAAGGCGCCAACTGGCAGGCGCGCGGCAAGAGAGTCGCCTTCCAAGCTTGTGATGACTCCAGCGCCAAGACCGGTCTCTGGAACAAGGCCCGATGCCAGGCGAACGCCCGCGCCTACGCGGCCGATCCCAGCGTCCTCGGCGTCGTCGGCACCTATAACTCCGGCTGCGCCGAGCTGATGATCCCAATCCTCGGCAAGGCGCCAGGGGGTGGCGTTGCGATGGTCTCGCCGGGCAACACCCTGATCTGCCTTACCCAGTCCAGCCCGAGCTGTGCCAAGGGCGAGCCCAAGAGCCTCTACCCGAAGGGGCGCAATTACGCCCGCGTGGTTCCCAACGACGCTTACCAGGGTGCGGGCCTGGCGAGCTTCGCCAAGCAGCAGGGGGTCGAGCGCGCCTACCTCCTTTACGCGGCCAAGGACCCGACCAGCCTCGGCCAGGCGAGGACCTTTCGCGGCGCCGCCCGCAAGCTCGGGGTCCACCTCGTCGGCTTCAAGGCCTGGAACCCGAAGGCCTCCAGCTATCGCGGTCTGATGGAAATGGTCGCCCACGCCGCTCCCGACGCTGTCCTCCTGGCGGGCCTCACCGAGGAGAACGGCGGTCGCCTGATCAAGGACAAGGTCGCGGTGCTTGGCCCCAACAGCGGCGTCAAGCTGCTCGCCCCCGACGGGTTCGCCCAGCAGTCGACGATCGACTTCGCCGGGAAAGCGGCGAAGGGAATGTTCGCAAGCGTTCCCGGACAGGTGCCTCAGAACCTGAAGGGACCGGGCAAGAAACTGGTCAGCGAACTGGAAAAGGAGCTCGGCGGGCCGGTCGAACTGTACGCGCCGTACGCCGGCCAGGCGGCAAACGTCCTCCTGGAAGCGATCGGCAGCGGCGGCAATCGCGCGGAAGTGATCAAAGCGGTGCGGTCGACCGAAGTCCACAACGGGATAACCGGCAGCTTCGACATCCTCCCCAGCGGCGACCCGAGCGTCGGACCGATCACCGTCTCGGTCGCCAGGCAGACCTTCGTGCCGTTCCAAGTGGTCGAGCCCGGCCCGGCGCTAGTCAAGGCCGCCCGCCAGGACTGAAACAAAACAGATCTGACACAGAAGTGTCAATTCTTTGAATTAATTCAGTAACGGTCTAACTAACCGGATCCGGTTCGAGTCCGGCGCCCTCCGCAGACATAAGCCGCCGTGAGCAGGTCGCGTGGGAGCACAAGCAGTCCCGTGTTACCCTGGGTGCAGGTGTCAGCTGCGTGCGGGGTGGTTCCCCGCTTCACCCGACTCGACCCGCTCCGGCGGGTCTTGTCGCTTCCAGGGGTCTTATCGCAAGGGCCAGCAGCCGCCACGTCGAATCAGTCGCGGTGAGCCGCGACGCTGCAGTCGAGCCTGCGTCCGAGTCCGTGCGTTACGGGCCGGGGATGGATGCACGCAGTGCGCGGGTGCAGGAGCGGCTGAACACGCCGATGCTGATCGCGGCGGCGCTGACGATTCCGACGGTGGCGATCAGTGAGTCGCATCCGGGGGGCGCGCTGCGGGACATCGCGGTCGCGCTCAACTGGATCACCTGGCTCGCCTTCCTGGTCGAGTTGGTGGTGATGCTGAGTGTGGTACCGGACCGGCGGCTTTGGCTGCGGCGCCACCCGCTCGACGTGGTGATCGTGGTGCTGACGCCGCCGGTGCTGCCGGCGGGACTGCAGGGACTGCGCGCGCTGCGGCTGCTGCGGCTGCTCCGCCTCCTGCGCCTGGCCCAGCTCTCGCGCGAGGTCTTCTCGCTGGAGGGCCTGCGCTACGCGCTGCTGCTGACCGTGCTGACCGTGGTCGGCGGCGGCACCCTCTTCGTCGCCTTCGAGAAGAGCCATCAGCACCTCAGCGCCTGGGACGGCATCTACTGGGCCGCCACCACGATGACCACGCTCGGCTCCAACATCTATCCGACCACCACCGGCGGCGAGATCGTCACCGTCGTCGTCCTCGTGATCGGGATCGGCTTCGTCGCCCTCCTCACCGCCGCCTTCGCCCAGCGCTTCCTAGCCCCCGAAATCGCCGAGATCGAGGAAGAGCTGGAGGAAGAGCAGCTCACCGCCGAGGCCTTGGCCCTGCGCGAACTCCGCAGCGTCCAAGCACAGCTCCAGGCGCTCTCCCTCGCGATCGAGCGGATCGCCGAGCGCAGCCGCTAGCTCTCCTTGTCCTGCTCTTCGGTGATCTTCGCCTCGAGTTCCTGCATCACGTCGGGGTCTTTCAGCGTGGTCACGTCGCCCAAGGCGCGGCCCTCGGCGATGTCGCGAAGGAGGCGGCGCATGATCTTCCCGGAGCGGGTCTTCGGCAGGTCCCCGGCCCAGACGATCCGCTTCGGGCGGGCGAATTTGCCGATCCGCTCGGCGACCGTGCCGCGGATGCCGTCGACCAGCTCGGCGCTCTCCTCGATGCCGCCACGCAGGGTGACGAAGGCGCAGATCGCCTGACCCGTGTCTTCGTCGGACTGGCCGATCACCGCCGCCTCGGCGACGTCGGGGTGGGCGACGATCGCCGACTCGACCTCGGCGGTCGAGAGCCGGTGGCCGGAGACGTTGACGACGTCGTCGATCCGCCCGATCACCCAAAAGTAGCCGTCCTTGTCGCGCCGGGCGGCGTCACCAACGAGGTAGCGCTCCTTGCCGAAGCGCGAGAAGTAGGTCTCGACGAAGCGGTCGTCCTCTTTGTAGAGGCCACGCAGCATCGAGGGCCACGGCCGCTCCAGCATCAGCAGGCCCTGCCCTTCCTCGACCGGCTCGCCCTCCGACTCGTCGACCACCTGCGCCTCCACCCCGGGGAACGGGGTCGTCGCCGAGCCGGGCTTGGTCGCGGTGATCCCCGGCAGCGGCGTGATCATGATCACCCCGGTCTCGGTCTGCCACCAGGTATCGACGATCGGGCAGCGTTCGCCCCCGATCACCTTGTAGTACCAGAGCCACGCCTTCGGATTGATCGGCTCCCCCACCGAGCCGAGCAGGCGCAGCGAGGAGAGATCGAACTTCTGCGGGATCTCCGCCCCCCACTTGATGAAGGTGCGGATCGCCGTCGGCGCCGCGTAGAGGATCGTCGCCTTGCAGTCCTGGATCAGCTCCCACCAGACGCCCTGGTGCGGGTAGTCCGGCGCTCCCTCCCACATCACGCTGGTCGCCCCGTTGGAGAGCGGGCCGTAGACGATGTAGGAGTGGCCGGTGACCCAGCCGACGTCGGCCGCGCACCAATACCCGTCCTCCTCCGGCTTCAAGTCAAAGACGTAGCGGTGGGTGACGGTGACCCCGGTCATGTAGCCACCGGTGGTGTGGAGGATGCCCTTCGGCTTCGCGGTCGAGCCGGAGGTGTAGAGGATGTAGAGCGGGTGCTCGGCCGCCATCGGCTCGGCCGGGCACTCGGGGTCGGCCGCCGCCATCGCCTCGTCGTAGAAGACGTCGCGGCCATCGGTCATCGGGCAGTCGATCCCGGTGTGGCGGACGACGACGATCTTCTCCAGCGTCCCCAGGTCGCCCATCTGCTCGTCGACCGCCGGCTTGATCGGCGCCGTCTTCCCTTTGCGACGGGCGCCGTCGACGGTGACCAGCGCTTTCGCGTGGGAGAACTCCATCCGCTCCTTCACCGACTCGGCCGAGAAGCCGCCGAAGACGACGGTGTGGGGAGCGCCGATGCGGGCGCAGGCCAGCATCGCGACGACGACCTCGGGGATCATCGGCAGGTAGATCCCGACCACGTCGCCCTTTTCCACCCCGAGGTCCTTGAGCGCGTTGGCGAAGCGCTGGACGTCGCGGTGCAGGTCGGCGTAGGTGACGTCGCGTTCCTCGCCCTCCTCGCCGCGCCAGTGGTAGGCGACGCGGTCGCCGTTGCCGGCGGCGACGTGGCGATCGAGGCACTGGGCCGAAGCGTTCAGCCGCCCGTCGGCGAACCACTTGTAGAAGGGCGGGTTCGAGTCGTCCAGCGTCTCGGTCGGCTCGACGTCCCAGTCGAGCAGCTCTTTCGCCTGCTGCGTCCACCAGCCAACCGGGTCGGCGGCCGCTTCCTCGTAGACCTTCGGGTCGCCCCAGCGCGCCGCTTCGCGGAACTCCGGCGGCGGCTCGAAGGTCTCGATCTCCAGCATCGCCTCGAGCTCACGCTCGAGATCCGTCTCGCCTCCTTGCTCGATTGCCATCCCGCTCGCTCCTCCTCATCTCTCCTCAGCGCTTGAGCGGCCGGACCGGTAGCACCGTCCGCCCGAACGTCGAATTGGTCACCGCCGCAAATGATGCATACCAGGCAGCGGCCGCGGTGGCCAGGCCGCACCACCCTCCGACTTCGACCAGGCTTTCGCTTTCGTTGGCGTTGCCGATCCCGAGCAGGAAAAACGTCGCGGCCAGGAGGAGGAAGACCAAGGCGATCGCCGCCGTCGTCCGCAGCGAGGCGACGAACATGTAGGTCGTGAAGATCCCCCAGGCGATCAGGTAGAGCCCGAGCGCTGCGCCGAGGTGTTCGGCCGGGATTTTGTCGGCGAAGAACGAGACCAGCACCCAGAACGAGATCCAGAAGGCCCCGAACGAGGTGAAGGCGACGGCGCCGAAGGTGTTGCCGGTGCGGAACTCCCACATCCCGGCCAGGATCTGGGCGATCCCGCCATAGGCGAGGGCCAGGCCCAGGACCACCGGCTCGCCGGCGTGGCTGACCAGGTTGGCATTGAACATGCTGAGCACGAAGGTCGTGAGCGCGAACGCGCCCAGGCCCAACGGGCCAGGATCGGCCGGCGCCCAACTCGGGCTCTCTTCGGAGGCGGGTTCGCGCCTGGGCTCGCGGCCTGGCACGTCCCGTCCGGGCACTTCGTGCCTCGAAACAGTGTGTGACTCCATGATGGCTCCTTCCCCGGCGCCCCCCGGCGCAGCCCCTTCCAAGGACTGCCCTCTAGGTACCCCGCTTTGGGGATGGCAAATCGTCTGGACGGCTTCGCCCGTCCCTCCTAGAGCGCGAAGACGAGGGTGCAGAAGAGCCCGGCGACGAGGCAGTAGACGCCGAACGGGCTGAGGCGGTTGGTCTCGAAGAAGCGCAGCAGGAACTTGACCGCGAAGTAGGTCGTCCCGGCGGCGGCGATCGCCCCGACCAGCGCCTGGCCGCGCACCCCGTCTCCGGCCGAGCCGAGCAGCTCCGGGAGCTTCAGCACCCCGGCGGCGCCGATGATCGGGGTCGCAAGGAGGAAGGCGTAGCGGGCGGCGTCCTCGTTGGAGAGGCCGACCATCAGGCCGCCGCCCATCGTCACCCCGGAGCGGGAGATGCCGGGGATCAGCGCCGCCGCCTGGGCGGTGCCGATCGCGAACGCCTGTTTGAAGCCCATCCGCGCGATCCGCGGGTCGGCGTCGCCCTCGTAGTCGTCCGGGCGCGGCGGCCGGCGCCGCAGGCGCTCGAAGGCCAGCAGCAGGACGCCGTTGAGCGCGAGGAAGATCGCCGCCGTCGTCGGCGAGGCGAACAGGGTGCGCAGCTTGTGCTCGAGTGCGAGGCCGAGGATGCCGGCCGGAATCGTGCCGACGACGATCACCCAGGCGAGGCGGGCGTCGGTATCGCGCGGCGTCGCCTGCCCGCGCAGCGAGCGGACGAAGCCGTGGAAGATGCGTTTCCAGTCGTCGAGGAAGAAGAGGAAGAGGACGAGCGCGGTCGCGCAGTGGGTGGCGACGAGGAAGGAGAGGAAGAAGTCGTCGTTCTGGTGGATGTTCCAGCCCAGGAGCGAGGGGACGATCACCGCGTGACCGAGGCTGGAGATCGGAAACGGCTCGGCGATCCCCTGCAGCGCACCGAGGATGATCGCCTGGAGGTAGGAGATCGGTTCCAAGCCGCGAGCAGCCTATTCGACGGCCGTGACGAAGTTGTTAACGGCTGGACTCAGTAACCAGCGGGGTGCCTGGCGACGAAACCTTCGGGCGAGTCGACCCAGGGGTTGTGCCAGCGCGGGCCGGGACCGCCGACCGTGTCGAAGGCGATGCCGGCGATCACCATCCAGGCGTGTTCGGCGTTGGCATAGACGGTGATCCACTGGCCCGGACCCGGTTCGCCCCAGGTCTCGAGGCCGGTCGAGTCGAGCGGGCTTTCGAGGAAGCCGCCGCCGTGCAGGGCGAAGCTGACCGCGCCGGAGCAGTCGTAGCCTTCCGATTCGAAGGAGCCGTGGCCGCCGCCCCAGATGTAGGGGGTGGTGGCGATCGAGTTGGCAGCGGAGATCGCGTCCTTGACCGCCTGCGGCGCCGAGGCGGGCGCGCTGGCCTCGCTTTCGCTGATTACCTGGGCTTCCTGGCCGGGGTTGAGCGGCGCCGGCATCAGGCCGGTGGTCGCGTCGCCGCCTTCGGAGGCGACCTGTTCGGAGATCGCAGCGAGGTTGTTGCCGAGCGCTTCTTCGCGCGACTCCAGCGCTTCCAGCGCTTCGCGCCGCTGCGCCTGGGCGGCCTTCAGTTCGGCGAAGCGCGCCTCGGCTTCTTGGCGGGCGGCGGCGACTTCGCGCTCCTTGGCGGCGACTTCGTCGCGCGCTTCCTGGATTTCGGCCCGCTGCTTGGTCAGCCGTTCGACTGCGGCGGTGACCTGGTTGCGCAGCGTCTTCACCCGCTCGACTATCGCGTCGTCGTAGCTCTGGATCCGATTCAGGTATTCGGTCTGCGCCGCCATGTCGGACCAGTTTTCGGATTCGAGGATGGCGTTGACGACGTCCGGCGAGCCGGCCTCGTAGATCGCGACCAGGCGACCGCGGAGGACGCCAAGTGCGCGGTGCAGTTTGCGGCGGACCCGTTCCAGGTGCGCTTCTTCGGCTTCCAGTTCGGTCGTCGCTTTTTCCAGTTCGGCCTGCTTTTCGTCTAGTTCAGCCTGGACCGCTGCCTGCTGGCGGCGCAGCTCCGAGACTTCGCCCAGCATCGAATCGATCGCGCGGTTCTGTTCGGCAATCGTTTCCGTCAGCGCGCTGGAGTGGGCGCGCACGCCTTCGAGCTTGTCGCGCGTCGCTTCCAGCTTTTCCTGCGGCGTCTGCGCCGGCGCGCTCGCAGCCCAGGAGCCCGCGGCCGCCCAGAGCGTGGCCAGCAACAGCACGCCGAAGATCAGGGCGCGGCGGCGAACCGCGCTCGTAGCGGAGGCAAACAGCACGGCGGCGCAGGCTAGCGAAGCACCTGCGCCGCCTTAGAGGTGGTCGATAACCCGCAAGTTTCCTTGCAGGTGCAGGACTTTTCCTATGCGAGTAGTTTCTGCTTGGCCTGGTCGAACTCGGCCTGACTGAGGGCGCCTTTGTCTTTGAGCTCGGCCAGTTTGTGGAGTTCGTCCGCGGGAGAGGCGGCGTGGGCCTGCTGGCGGACGTATTCGTCGAAGTGCTTTTTCGCGTCCGCCTGGGCTTTGATCGTGCGGTCGCGCATTCCCTCGCCGCGGGCGATCAGATATATCAACGCCGTCAGGAAGGGGATGAAGACCAGGAAGAGGACCCAGGCCGCCTTGGCCCAGCCCGAAAGCTCGTGGTCACGGAAGAGGTCGGTGAGGATCGTGATCAGGATCCAGATCCAGATCACAAAGAAGAAGATCTCGAGCGATACGAGGAGGATTTCCCCGAAGCTGATATCTGCGAGCGGCATGTCGCTCCTTTCGGTTACGGACTGGGTATGCGACTTTCGCCGCCTTTAGATATTCCGGAAGTTAGCTCCCGCTCCTGCCCCTGTCATCCGTATTTTTCAATCTCATTGCGAAGAGGACGATCGCAACCGAAGTGGCGAGGTTGAGACTGGAGACCCCCTCCCGCATCGGGATCGAGATGCGGGCGTCGGCGCGCTCGAAGACCTCGCCGCTGAGGCCGTGGCGCTCGGTGCCGAAGGCGAGCACGGCGCGGGCAGGCAACCGCTCCGGGGCCAGCGCCTCCCCGTCTGGGTCGATCGCCAGCAACGGGCGGTCGCTCGACGGCAGCGACTCGACCTTGGCGACCGGGAGCGCGAAATGGAGTCCGGCGGCGCCGCGGACGGCATCCGGATGCCAGGGGTCGTTCTCGCCGGTGGTGACGACCGCCGCCGCCCCGGCCGCGGCCGAGACGCGGATGCAGGCGCCGATGTTGCCCATGTTGCGCGGCTGCTCCAGCAGCACGACCGGGGACGGCGCCGGATCCGCCAGGGTCGCGCCAAGGTCAACTGGCGGGCGGCGGGCGATCGCGGCGACGCCGGTGTTCGGCACCAACGGCACCAGGTCGGCCAGTTCCTCGCGGTCGATCGCCTCGACCCGGCCGGCCAGCTGTCCCGCCAGGTCGGGCGCCAGGTCGGCGGCCAGCCTCTCCAGCGCCTCCGGATCGACCGCGACCGCCTCGACCAGCTCAGCCCCGAAGCGCAGCGCGTGCTTGAGCGCGTGGAAGCCCTCGACGACGGTCAGCTCGGAATCGCGCCGAGCGGTACGGAAGCGCACGGCGCGTTCGTGCTCTGCGCGGCCCATCGGCCACTCATTACGCGCGTGCCCGCCTCGGCGCCGCCTGCGTCAGGCGGACAGCGGCGCCTCGGCCAGCTGGTCGCGGCCGCCGGCCTTGGCCAGGTACAGCGCCTTGTCAGCCCGGGCGAGGAGGTCGTCGATGCTCTCCGTGGGATCCCAACAGGCGAGCCCGGCCGAGCAGGTCTGCCCCATCGGGGTCGCCTCCCGCAGTCGCTCGACGACCGCCGCCGCCTGCTCCGGCTCGGTGCGCGGAAGCAGGACGAGGAACTCCTCGCCGCCGAAGCGGACGATTGTGTCTTCGCCGCGGAGGGCCTCGTCCCAGGCCGCCGCGCAGGCGCGCAGCACTTCGTCGCCGGCGAGGTGGCCGTGGGTGTCGTTGTAGGCCT
>JBQCCT010000300.1:0-3821 GCA_051961955.1 Solirubrobacterales bacterium | reverse complement strand
TCTGGTTGTCCCGATCACGATCGAACGGATCGCCCACGGCCGCTACGGCTACCGCGCCCAGGTCGAGATACCGGAAATCGCCGGCGGTTACGGGGTAGCGACGCTCGCCGAAGCAAGCATCGGTGCCACCCGAATGCGGGGCGGCAAGAGGGTCGGCTACATCAACGCCCACTGCGCCGGAGGTCGGCTGCAGGTCTACGGCACGGTGAGGGCGACCAACGGCGACTTCTTCCCGGCGACCCTGACCTCGCCGTGTCACTCACCCGGCTGAACAAACGCGGCCTGTTCATCTGCGCGCTCGTCGCGCTGATGGCGGTTGGCGTTCTCGCCGGGCCGGCGACCGGCGCCCTGGTGGAAGTCAACAACCTGGTGCTGCGGGCGGACGGCAGCTTCCAGCCGCAGACCCTGCCTCGCCACCGCTACGCCCCAATCGACTTCGAGGGACATGTCGACATCAGTGCCAAAGGAAGAGGCAGGCCTTCGCCCCTGCGCCAGGCGCTGATCGACTTCGACCGTGACGGACGGATCAGCGTCGCCGGCCTCCCCACCTGCACCCCGGAATCGATTGCCGCGGCAAGCGTCGAGGAAGCGCGGCGAATCTGCCACGGCGCGATCGTCGGTACGGGGCACATCGAAGCCCTGATCTCGCTCTCGAGCGGTCCGGTGCGGTCGCGCTCGCCGCTGACGATCTTCAACGGGCCGCCGCAGAATGGAGAGCCGACGGCGGTTCTCCACACTCAGACCGCCGTCCCCGCCACCCAGACCTACGCGATCGTCGTCCCGATCGAACGCCGCCGCGGCGAATTCCGCTACCGGGCGCGGCTGGAAATCCCGCCGATTGCCGGCGGCCTCGGCGCCCTCACGCACATCGACGTCAAGGTCGGCCGCCGCTACCGCGCCGGCGGCAAGGCGCGCAGCTACGTCTCCGCCCGCTGCAGCGACAACATCCTCCGGACGCACGGCCACTTCCTGTTCGAAGACGGCACGGTGATCGACGGCGCGGTCGAAAAGTACTGCCGCTTCAAGTAGTCGCTGCGGGCCTCCGCCCGAGCGGCCGACCTTCCTATACTTGGCCGTCCGCGGGCCGTTAGCTCAGTTGGTAGAGCAGGAGACTCTTAATCTCAAGGTCGAAGGTTCGAGCCCTTCACGGCCCACTATTCGCCCAGGCCGCCGGCCGATCCCAGGCCGGTTTCGCCAAGGACACTGGCGGGCGAGCCTTCGAGGGCTGCTTTGCCCGCGCCCGCTTCTTTCGCTTCGGCTTCCTTCACGAGTTTGTGGAATTTTTCGCCGGATTCTTCGTAGCGTTTGATTTCGTTTTCGATGTTTTCGCGCTGGAACTTGCTGCTCGCGAATTTGGAGGCTTTGTGGGCCAGTTCTTTGGCTTTCGCCTTATGGCTCAAGATCGCTTCGTAGAAGGCGAGCGTCGTGAACGAGTTCAGGCTTGGCCGCTGGTCGGCGACGATTTTCTCGGCTTCAGCGGCAGCTTCCACGTTGGCTTTTGCTTCCGGCACGGTGCGGGCGTACTGAGCGGCGATGATCAAGTTTGGGGCCATCAGCTGGGCCACGCCGGCGGAGGGTTCCTTGGTCGCTTCCAGGTAGCGGGTCCAGCTGTCACTCGCCAACTGGAGCTGCTGGAGCGCTTCCGGCGTGATTTCCCGTTGTTCTTCGGGGCCGATGTTGTAGAGCTGGTTGGCGGCATTGACCCGCGCCCGCGTGAGACCGATCAGCAGATCGGTGTTTTCCGGTTCTTTTTTCAGCTTCAGTTCGAGCTTTTCAGCCCCTTCTTCGAACTGGCCGGCAGCGTTGCCGCCACTGGTATTGCCGAAGATTTCGCCGATGTTGAGCGGGCCGACAACGAGGAAGAGGCTCAAGCCCATGAGTACGGCGAGGACGGCGTAGACGACTTTGACAGCGACCTTGCGCCGTCCCCGTATGTCGAAAACCATCCGCCGTTCTTGTTTGCTCGAAGCCAATTGCTCTCCCTACTCCTGGGGCGAGGGCGTTGCGATTCCCCCGCGCTCCTGTCCTGACCGGTCAAAAACCCGTGCCAGCAAGATACTCAACTCATACAGGACAAGTAGCGGGACCATCTCGAGCAGCATCGAGACCGGGTCGACGCCGGGCAGCGCCGCGGCGACGATCGAGATCACAAGATAGGCGTAGCGGCGGTTCTTGCGCAGCTGCTCGACGCTGACGATTCCGAGCCGGGTGACGGCAACGATCGCCAGCGGCAGCTGGAAGATCAGCCCGCAGGCGATCTCGGTCATCGAGAAGAAGCTGTAGTAGTCGCGGGCGCGGACCTGGACGTTGAACTGGCTGTCGTTGAAGTTGAGCAGGAAGTGCACCGCGGCCGGCATCACCACGAAGTAACCGAAGGCGATACCGGCGACGAAGAGGACCGGGAAGAGCAGCAGGATCGGTAGCACGACCCGTTTCTCCGCTTGGCTGAAGGCGGGCAGGACGAAGGCGTAGAGCTGCCAGAGGACGATCGGCAGCGAGAGCACGATCGCCCCGTAAGCGGAGACGGTCATGGTGGTGATGAACGGCTCGGTGACCCCGAAGGTGATCAACCGATCGTGGTTGGCCGGCAGCGGTCCCTGGGCGATTTCCAACAGTAGGTGGTTCTGCCAGAAACAGAGGGCAAGAGCGACGCCCAAGACGGCGATGCAGACGATCAGTCGGGCCCGCAGCTCGTCCAGATGCTCGACAAGGGTGAGGCGATCCTCGTGGGAGACCGCCCTGACGCGGCGGGCCATCCGGGCAGCGCCTCAGCTGGGCTTGTTGCGGATGACCTCCGCCTCAGCCGGGTCGCCATGGGCCTTCGCGGGCTCAGTCGGAGCGAGCTGCGGCTTGTCGTCGTCCTCGTGGTCGTGCTCCCCGCTGATCGAGCCTTTGAACTCGCGGATTCCGCGGCCGAGGCTGCGACCAAGCTCCGGCAAGCGTTTGGGCCCGAAGACCAGGAGGGCGATGATGAGGACGATCGCGATCTCTGGAAGTCCGATGTTTCCTGGCATCCCGGCAATGGTAACGGGATGGGCCGCTCGCCGGATCAGCCTCGGCGGTGTTTTCGATCTGCGGCTGCGGGGTTTTGGGCAAGTGTGTGAGGCGAATTACGGATCTAGAAAATCTCTTCTACGTCGATGATGCCGGCATGAGACACCCCATCAACAAGACCGCGGACCGCTCCCTCCACATTTGCCCCGAGTGCGGGTCAAACCTGGTCCAGCCGACGCGCTGGAAACAGGAGAAGGATCGATCGCGCTGGCGGGTCTGGCGGCGCTGCCCGGAGTGCGAATGGGCCTGCGACGAGGTTCACGACGAGGTCGAGATCGATGCCTTCGACGAGCAACTGGACCTCGGCGCCCATGAACTCGCCGACGAGCTGCGGGCGCTCGAGCACGCCAACATGACCGAAATGGCGGACTCCTTCATTACCGCCCTCTCTCACGATCTGATCAGCGCCGACGACTTCGCCTAGGGGCGTACCTGCGATCGGAGCGGGTATATGCCGGCTCGTGGCTGCAGCGAGCAACCTCGAGGGCACGGTGGCATTGGTGACCGGCGCCTCCAGCGGGATCGGCGAGGCAGCGGCGCGGAGGCTGGCGGACGAGGGCGCGACTGTGGCGCTGGTGGCGCGGCGGGGGGACCGGCTGGAGCGCCTCGGCGGCGAGATTGCCGACGCCGGCGGCACGGCACTGCCGATCGAAGCCGATGTCAGCGATCGTGAGCAGGCGCAGAGCGCGGTGGGCCGGACGGTCGAGGAGCTGGGCCGGCTTGACATCCTCGTCAACAACGCCGGGGTGATGCTGCTCGGCCCGATC
>JBQCCT010000299.1:0-20070 GCA_051961955.1 Solirubrobacterales bacterium | reverse complement strand
TACCGGCTCGGCAACCAGATCGCCGAGGCGATCCGGGCCCACAAGGGGGACGTCTCCAAGGAGCAGGGGCGGGCGCGGGCGGTGGAGCTTTTCGAAGCGGTCGGGATCCCCAACGCCGAGCAGCGCGTCGACGCCTACCCGCACGAGTTCTCGGGCGGGATGCGGCAGCGGGCGATGATCGCGATGGCGCTGGCGCTGGAGCCCGACGTGCTGATCGCCGACGAGCCGACGACGGCGCTCGACGTGACCATCCAGGCCCAGATCCTGCGCCTGCTGGAGCAGCTCAACCGCGAACGGGGGCTGGCGACGATCCTGATCACCCACGATCTCGGGGTCGTCGCCGAGGTCGCCGACCGGGTGCTGGTGATGTACGCGGGGCGGGTGGTCGAGGAAGGGACGCTGGACGAGATCTTCTACGACCCCCAGCACCCCTACACCTGGGGGCTGATGGGCTCGCTGACCCGGCTCGACCGACCGCGACCACACCGGCTGCCGCAGATCGCCGGCTCGCCACCTTCGCTGCTGGACCTCCCCGAGGGCTGCCCGTTTCGGCCGCGCTGCCCGCACGAGTTCTCGAAATGTCCACAGTTGCCGGGGCTCGAGGCGCACCTGCCGGAAGCGCATGACCACCGCGACCGCTGCTGGCTCACGCCCGAGCAGAAGCGGGAGAAGCGCCAGGTCGAAGGCCAGATCGGACTGGAGGCGCCGGCCTGATGAGCGGTGAGCCCCTGCTCGAGGTCAACGACCTCGTCAAGCACTTCCCGATCAAGAGCGGCATCCTGATCGACCGCGAAGTGGACCAGGTGCGGGCGGTCGACGGCGTCAGCTTCACGGTCAACCGCGGCGAGACGCTGGGGCTGGTGGGCGAGTCCGGCAGCGGCAAGTCGACCGCCTGCCGGGCGGTGCTGCAGCTGATCAAGCCGACCTCCGGCTCGGTCGAGTTCGACGGTCGGGAGATCGCCGGCCTCGGGCGGCGGGCGATGCGGCCGCTGCGGCGGGAGATGCAGATGATCTTTCAGGACCCCTATGCCTCGCTCAACCCGCGCAAACGGGTCGGGCAGATCGTCGGCGACCCGCTGCGGCGGCAGGGGGTGGCCCGGGGGGCGGAGCTGCGGAAGCAGGTGCAGGAGCTGCTCGAGAGAGTTGGCCTCGCCGGCGAGCACTACAACCGCTTCCCGCACGAGTTTTCCGGCGGCCAGCGGCAACGGATCGGGATCGCGAGGGCGCTCTCGCTGAAACCGAAGTTGGTGATCTGCGACGAGCCCGTCTCGGCCTTGGACGTTTCGATCCAGGCGCAAATCGTCAACCTGCTCGACGACCTCCAGGACGAGTTCGGCCTCGCCTACCTCTTCGTTGCCCACGACATCGGCGTCGTTCGCCACATCTCCGACCGGATCGCGGTCATGAACGAGGGCAAGATCGTCGAGCAGGGGACCGCCGACCAGGTCTGCGAGCACCCCAAGGACGACTACACGAAGAAACTGCTGGCGGCGGTGCCGATCCCGGACCCCAAGGAGAGCCGCGAAAGACGGGAGCGAGCCGGTAGCGTCGGGTAGGTGGCCCTTCCTCTCTCACCGCCGCTCAAACCCCAACTTGCGCTTACCCGCAAAGAGCTTCCTACGGGCGAGGATTGGGCTTATGAGCCAAAGCTGGACGGGTTCCGGGCGATCGTCTTCGTCGACGGCGACGAGGCCTATATCCAGTCGCGCGGGGGGAAACCCTTCAATCGCTACTTCCCCGAGCTGAGCTTCGCGCCGGGGCGCTGGGTGCTCGACGGCGAGCTGGTGATCCGCGACGCCGACGGCAACCTCGAATTCGACGCGATGCAGGAACGGATCCACCCGGCGCAGTCGCGGATCGAGATCCTCTCGAAGGAGATTCCAGCCAGCTACATCGTCTTCGACCTGCTGGCCGAGGGCGACGAGGTGCTGTGCGAGCGGCCGCTGCGGGAGCGGCGCCGGCGGCTGGAGGCGATCGCCGAACAGGCAGGCTTGGAGCTGACCCCGCTCACCCCTGACGCCGCACAGGCGGAGCGGTGGCTGCAGAGCATCGAGGGCGTGATGGCGAAGGACCTCAGCGCGCTCTACGAGCCCGGCAAACGCCGGGGAATGGCGAAGGTCAAGCGCGAGCGGACGATCGACTGCGTGGTGATGGGCTGGCGCCCGGGCAAAGAGGAGGGCACGGTCGGCTCCCTGATCCTCGGCCTCTACAAAGGCGACGAGCTGTGCACGGTCGGCCACATCTCCGGCTTCAGCGCCGCAGCCAAACGCAGCATGCGGGCGATGCTGGCGCCGCTGGAGACCGGCGAGAGCGGCACCGCCGAGCCGAGCCGCTGGACCGGCGGGCGCGAGCTGGAGTGGGTTGAGCTGCGGCCGGAGTTGGTGATCGAGGTTGGCTATGACCACGCAGCTTCGGGGCGGATCCGGCATGGGGCGAGGTTCCATCGGTTCCGGGAGGACAAACGGCCCGAGGAGTGTCGGTTTGAGCAGTTAGACGAAGGGACGACCTAGAACAGGCGCTCTTGGCGGGCGGGCCCTGTCGCTGCAGTCCGTGGAGGCGGCTTTCTCACCCTGCCCCTACCCCAACCCTTTACTGCTCTAGTTGCTCGTTTTCGCTGCTCCGGCGTCATGTACGCCCTTCCCTTATAGAGCTGTTCATATTTGGGGAGGAGGTCGGGGCGTTTGGTTTCTAGCCAGGCGAAGAAGACGTCCTTTACCTCGCCGCGGAGGTGGAGGGCGACGCCGCCGAGGAAGGTGGCGCCGGCCTTTTTCGCCCGCTCGATGATCGGGCGGACCTGCTCGGGGTCATCGTTGATGCCGGGCATGAGGGGTGCGAT
This sequence comes from Solirubrobacterales bacterium, assembly GCA_051961955.1. Taxonomy (GTDB): domain Bacteria; phylum Actinomycetota; class Thermoleophilia; order Solirubrobacterales; family 70-9; genus VAYN01. Next base: position 17,234 of record JBQCCT010000299.1, on the reverse strand, counting down.
GAGGACGCCGGAGTCGATGCCCCGCGCTCGCAGCTCGGCGACCGCGTCGAGCCGCGCCGCCGGGCTTGGCGTGTGCGGCTCAGTCGCCCGCCAGGCATCCTCGTCCAGGGTCGGCACCGAGAGGTTCACCGAGACCGGCAAGCCCCTCGCCGCCATGCGCTCGTAGATCTCCACGTCCCGCATCACCAGCGGTGACTTGGTCAGCACCGAGACCGGCGTCTCCGCCGCGTCCAGCGCCGCGAGGATCTCGGGCATCATCCGGTACCGGCTCTCGACCCACTGATATGGGTCGGTGTTGGTCCCCAACGCCACCAACTCCCGCTTCCAACTCGGCCGTGCCAGCTCCGCCCGCAACAGCTCCGGCACGTTGACCTTGACCACGATCTCGCGCTCGAAGTCCCTGCCGGCGTCGAGGTCTAGGTAGGTGTGCGTCCGCCTAGCGAAGCAATACGCACAGGCATGGCTGCAGCCTCGGTAGGGATTGATCGTCCAGCTGAAGCCGTAGCGACCGCCGGGGACGTGGTTGAGGGCAGAACGAGCACGGACCTCGTGGAAGTTGATCCCCATCGCCTCCGGCGCGTCGAAGGTGCGCACGACGGTCCCATCCACCCCCGGCAGACGCAGGTCGTTCTCGACTCGCTGCTCGTCCCATCTCATACGAACACATGTTCGCACAGGCTCCCCGACGCGTGTTTAGGGAAGCTTGCCGCGGATGACGTAGCGGAGGACGTCGACGGCCTGCTCGGCGGTGCGGGCGGTCGCCTGGGCAGCGCGGTCGACCTCCTTCAGGGCGTGGTCGAGCTCGGGGTCATGGAGGGTGACGATCGGCTTGCCGAGGGCGGCGGCGTAGCCGGCGTCGAAGGCCGCGTTCCACTGGCGGTATTTGTCACCGAAGCGGACAATTACGACATCGGCCTCGCGAATCAGCGTCTGGGTGCGGATCGCGTTGACGCCGGCGCCCTTGTGGTCGCGCCAGAAGCTCTCAGCCTCCTCACCCAGGGTGCCGGTGCCGGCGTCGTCGGAGGCGGCGTGGTCGGTGACCGGAGCCGAGAAGGTGACGGGCAGGCCGGCTTCGCGCACGCCGACTTCGATCCGTTCGCGCCAGTCGCTGTGAATCTCCCCCGAGAGGTAGAGGCTCCAAGTCCGCTCCGCCATGGCCCGATCCTAATGCTTGCTAAGCTAATTGACGTGAACGTAAAAAAGAGATTTGGCGGCGGAGTCGACGCCGCCCACGAGCACTACAAGTGGTGGGCGCTCTCCTGCACCAGCCTCGGGATGCTGCTGGTCGCGACCAACTCCGGGACGCTGATCATCGCCCTGCCGGACCTGGAGCGGGCGCTCGGGACCAGCCTGCTGGAACTGGTCTGGGTGATCCTCGCCTACATGATCTCCTCGACCGTGCTGGTCCTCACCGCCGGCCGGCTCTCCGACCTCTTCGGCCGCAAGACCGCCTTCGTCGGCGCCTTCGGGATCTTCGCCCTCGCCTCGTTAGGCGCCGGCTTCGCCGCTGACGGGACGCAGCTGATCCTCTGGCGAATCGTGCAGGGCATCGGCGGTGCCTTCATCTTCGCCAACGGCCCCGCCCTCGTCACCGACGCCTTCCCCCGCGACCAGCTCGGCCTGGCGATGGGCACCAACACGATGGTCGCCGCAATCGGGCTCGTGATCGGCCCCGTCCTCGGGGGTGTCTTGGTCTCGATCTCCTGGCATTGGGTCTTCTGGTTCAACGTGCCGCTGGCACTGGCCGGCGGCCTCTGGGGCGCATTTGTCCTCCGCGAGCTCGCCCGGCGCGACACCGTCCGCGGCTTCGACCTCGCCGGCACGCTGACCTTCGTCGTCGGTCTCACCGGCCTCGTCTACGGGATCTCCCGCGGCGGCATCTCCGGCTGGAACGACCCGCTGGTGATCGGCAGCCTCGTCCTCGCCGCCGTTCTCCTTCCCCTCTTTGTCTGGATCGAGCACCGCGGCAGCGCGCCGATGCTCGACCTCTCGATCTTCCGCAACCGCCTCTTCGCCGCCGCCACCGGCGCCGCCTTCATCAACGGCCTCTCCCGCTTCGCCCTGATGTTCATCTTCGTCTTCTACTTCCAGGGCGCCCAGGGCGACGACCCGATCACCGCCGGGATCAAACTGGCGCCGATGGCGATCGGGATGCTCGTTTCCTCGCCGCTCGCCGGCATCTGGGCCGACCGCCACGGCTCCCGCACGCTCGCCGCCGCCGGGATGCTGGTGACGGCGCTGGGCCTGGGACTGATGACGACGCTGGAGGCGAACTCGCCTTACTGGGAGAGCATGGTCTGGCTGGCCCTGGTCGGGATCGGCTCGGGCATGTTCAACTCGCCGAACACGGCGGCGATGATGGGCACGGTGCCGACCGAGCGGCGCGGGATCGCCGCCGGCGCACGGACGATGCTGCAGAACACCGGCGCCGTGATCTCGATCGCCTTCGTGCTGGCAATCGTCACCAACTCGATCCCGAAAGAGGTCCTCTTCGCGATCTTCTCCGGCCTCGCCACCGGCCTCTCCAGCGCCCAACTCGATCCCTTCATCCACAACATGCACACGGCGCTCTGGGTGCTTGCCGCAACCTCGGCCCTCGGCGCCGGCGTCTCGCTGCTACGGCCGAAGCACGAGACGACCGTCGAAGAGCTTCCCTGCCCGCCGGCCGAGGCGATCGAGGAGGCAATCGCCGAGGAGGTCCGGGCGATCCCATGATTCCGTGGTTCCTTATGCCCCGTATGCGTGCAAAAGGAACCACGCGATGAGTGGGGAGCTGCGGATCGGCGACGTCGCCAAGCTCGCGGGCACCACGCCGCGGACGATCCGCTACTACGAGGAGCTCGGCCTCCTCCCCGCCGCCGGCGAGCGCCGGCCCGGCGCCCACCGCATCTACGCCGAAGCCGACGTCGAGCGCCTCACCGAGCTGCTGCGGCTGAAGGGCCTGCTCGGCCTCACGCTGGAGGAGCTGAAGGAGCTGGTCGAGGCCGAGGGCGCCCGGGCGGAGCTGCGGCGCGAGTGGCACGGCGGCGTCGAAGACCCGGTCCGCCGCCGCCAGATCCTCGAGCAGTCCCTCACCTACACCGGCCGCCAGCTGGAGCTAGTCCGGCGCCGCCGCGACGAGATCGCCAAGCTGGAGGCGGAGCTGGTAGCGCGCCGCAGGCGTGCAAAAACGCTCCTTCGGGACCTGGGGAGCGAGTCTGCGGACCGCGTTCGGTAGGGACTCCGGGTGATCCTCTTCACGTTTGGCGCCGCTGGCCCACCCCCGATCTCGGACGGCTTATAACTATTCAGCCTGGTAGGCGAGTGAAGAGGATCACCCGGACTCCTCGCCACACGCAATCCCGAGACGGCCCAGGGTTCAACAGCTGCCCCAGCTCGCCGAAACCGCAAACGAGGCCGATTATCGGCCCTTCTCGCGGTTTCGCGGTGGAGCGTCTGCCGGAGCGCTGTGGTGGAGGGGGCCGGTCACTCCGCGGGCGAATGTTCGCGAAGCGGCGAAATGCAATCTGGTCTTTTCCCGCCATAGGCGGGCAGCATCTCCGGGAGCTGCCCCGATAGGGGCGCGACAAATTCGACCGGGGAGTGACCGGCCCCCTGTACCGCAACGCTTGGTCCCTCAGGCGTCCGCCGGAACGGCGACTCCGGCGGTCTGCTCCTCGAAGTGCTTGCTCAGCATCGTCACCTGACCCTGGTAGTTGGAGCCGAGGTCGGTGCCGTAGAGGCGCTCGGCCGCCGACGCCATCCACTCGAGGCCGAGCTTGCAGACCGGCTGGCGGTGTTCGACCATGAAGGAGACGTCGCGGGCCCGTACCTCGAGCGCGGCGCGGCTGCCGTGGCGGCCGCCCTCCGGGTCGTAGCCGAAGCCGGGATCGAAGAAGCCGGCGTAGTGGGTGCGCAGCTCACCCGCGGTCGGGTCGTAAGCCATCATCTCGGCCGCGATCTGCGGCGGGATGCAGACACCCTCAGCCGAGAGCAGCAGGTAGAAGATCTCCGGCTCGAGCACCACCCGGCCGCCGGGCTCGGGATATACCGGGTCCCAGTAATCGGTCCAGCGGTAGGCGCGGATCCGCGAGAGGTCGACCGGCAGGCTGTTCTTCGTCGCCCGGTAGCCGACCACCCGGTCCGTCGGCCCGGAGAGGTCGAGGCTGAGGAAGAGCCCATCGGCGACGGCGAGCTCCGACTGCCGCAAAGCGTGCGAGTCGAGGTAGAGCAGTGGGAACTCGTCCTGCAGTTCGCGGATGTCGTCGTCGGCGAGGCGGACGTCACCACGGGCCAGCCGCAGCTGGTTCAGTGATAGCCCTCGCTTGACCTGGATCGCGAATGAGCGCGGGACGATCTCCAGGTAGAGCCTGCCGCGATAGCCGGCGCGGACGTCGTCGAACCGGTGATGACGGTCAGTGATCAACCGCGTGAAGACATCGAGGCGACCGGTCGAGCTCTTCGGATTTGCCTTCGCCCGCACGTCCTCGGGCAGGTTCAGTTCCTCGATCAGCGGCACCAGGTAGGGCCGGTCGCGCTCCAACACCGCTCCGTCGCGGAGGTCAATCCGCTGGAACGCAAGCCCATCGATCTTCTCCTCGACGGTCGTCTCCACATCAGGCAGGAACGAGCAGCGCAGCGCCCAAGCGTGATCGCCGAGCCGCAGGTCGATGCTCGCCGGCTGAATCGCCTCGGGGTGAATCCGGAATTCACCGGAGCTGACCCACTCGGCTGCGATCGCCTCGTTCAGCGCTTGCGAGGGAAGAACGCCGCTTTTCGCCTCGTTCATCCCGCGGAGACTATTCGCCGCGCCTCCTCCGCACCGAGGTAAGCGGTCAAGGCGAATTCCAAAATTTCCGGAAAGAGGTCTTTCAGCTCCTCCGCGTCCCCGGCCAAAACCCGCCGTCCCAACAAGGAAGCGATGCCGCCGATAACGGCTTCATCGGTCGCTTCCGGCACTTCGGTCCCGGCGGGCGTTGTCGGCGCCCCCTGACGGAGATAGCCGACGAAGGAATCGAGCGCAGCCTGATAGCGGTCATAGACGCCACGGCCCGCCCGTAAGCCTTCGACCAGGGTGATGCTGGCGAGGGCCGGCTCATCCGCAAATGTCTGCAGCAACGCCGCAACTGCGTCCTGCACCCGCCCGGCCCATTCCTCCCGCTCGGATTCTTGACATGCAGTTAGGACACGCTCACGGATCCGGTCGACCGCCACCTCATAGGCGGCGATAAAGCAGTCATCCTTACTTTCAAAGTGCCGGTAGAAGTCGCTCTTCGAGACAGCGGCTCGCTGGCCGATGAGTGACACAGTCGTTTTGTGATACCCGACTTCGTACAGCGTCTGGATCAGGCCTGCAACCAGCCTCTCGCGCTGATTTTTCGCGACGAACTCGGGTGACAGCCCGTGACGACCTCTGGGGAGTCGGTCCATTCCAGCATCGGAGTCTGCCACCGTACTGTCACTTTCGCCTCCCGATGCCGCTTACCTTTCCTGCTCCGAGATACGGGGATAAGACGAACTGGGACAATTCGGAGAGCAGATCGCCTACCTGTTCGGCCTCTCCGCGCCTGATCTGCTGCTGCAGAATCCAAGCCACTCCGCCGACCAGAGACTCCTCGATGGTCGCCGGCAGATCCAGCCCCGGCGGAGCCTTCTTGCGGAGCAGCTCGACGAAGTCACGCATGCCGGCGTCATAGAGCCGAGCGGAGCTGGGCGTCGCCGAGATCGCCTCGACCATGCACATGCGCGCCGATGACGGTTGCTCGGCGATCCAGTCCAGCAGGGCCGAGAGGCCAGCGACGATCTCGTCCTCTGGCGGACCACCGGTGCGTTCACAGGTCTCTTCGACGGTGAGCCTCATTTCGGTCATCGCGGCGTCGATCGCTGAGAGGAATAGGTCCTCCTTACCGTCGAAGTTGTCATAGAGAGTTTTGCGTGCCACCCCGGCGCGACGGACGATGTCTGCGATCTTGGTCGCCTCGTAACCCTGGTCGGCGGTCAATTCCGCGACCGCATCCATCATCCGCCGTCGCTTATGACTAGCAACGAACTCCCGCGGCAACTCCGGTCGAATCGGCGTCATCACAGCCCCCCCTGTTCAGCCTTCACGGTCGAACCGGAAGCAGAAGTTGCACTGAAAGGCACGCGCGCTTCGCCAATGTTCTGGTACCGTGAGAAAACTTTCATTGTTTTTAATGGAAACTTATGAGTTCTTCGTTGCCCTTCGATCGGATTCAGCTGAGCCAAGAGACCCTCCTTGCTGCAATCGGTGACGGTTGGCCCAGCGAGCAGGTCGAGGCAGCTGTCGAGCTGCTTGCTAACCGCAGCGGCAAGTTTCCCGCCGGAATTCGCAAGCTCCCTTCTGACCTGGTTCGCGTGATCCAACGGGAGCGCCTGCTCGTGGCCATGCTCAATGCCGCCGCAGAGCTGGGCTACCTGGAAACCAATGTTCAGGACGTGATCGATCGCGCCGGGGTCTCCCGCCCCACCTTCTACGAACACTTCTCCAACAAAGAAGACTGCTTCCTGGCCGCCTTCGACACCAGCGCCAACAGGCTGCGCAAGAAGATCGACGCCGCCGCCCGCAAGGGCGGTTCGGTCTGGCGGGACAGGGTTCGCTTCGGGCTCGAAGCGCTGCTTACGTTTGCCGCCCGCGAGCCCGATACCGCCCGCACGTTGGTGGTTGAGGCCAGGGCCGCAAGCGCGGCCGCAGTTAGGCGTCGTGTCGAGCTGTTGGATCACTTCGCAAGCTGCCTGGATTCCCAGGCCCGAGAGCTCCTCCCCCAGAGACCTTTCCATACCGAGGTGACGGCTTCCGGGATCATCGGCGGAGTCGAATCCCTGCTCTATTCTCGGCTGTGCAAGCAGGAGTACGACCAACTCGAGTCCCTTCTGCCCTCGCTCATGTACTTCGTTGTTCTCCCGTACGAGGGTCATGAGGCAGCTGATGAGGCGTTCGCGGTCAACTAGATCCAGAGTACTAAAACTGGACAATAAGTACAGCCTATTTTTAAGCTTTCATCGCTTCGTGTAATGCTGGCTCGCCAGCCAATCTCAAGGGCTCCAAATCCCCCCTGCCCAGAGCCTTAAACCAGCGCTAGGCAGGCCATCGGCATCCTCGCTGCGGCTTGACCCTAGAATCCTTCTCCCGCTCGATTCACGGAGGGGTGCCGGAGTGGTTGAACGGGGCGGTCTCGAAAACCGTTGGCCCTCGTAAGGGGGCTCGTGGGTTCGAATCCCACCCCCTCCGCTTTGTAGAGACAAATTCCTGGTTAGTGCAGCGGTTTCGGCGGAGAAAGCCGAAACCGAAGACCGCGGCGGGCTTGTCTCGTTGGCTTGCCCGAGCCCTCAACTGCGATCATTTTCGTTCCCCCCACGTTCCCCCAGACGGCGTCTGAAACCGGTCAAATCGGATGACGCGGCCGCGGATTTGCAGGGGCGTTAGAAGGACCTAGTCGCCTGCCGGCCACCGGCGAAGAACCTCCTTGCTAGGACGATTCGTGCACCGCGTCTTTGGTGCCTAATAATGCCTAGGCAGCCGCGTGAGACTCCGGCCAGACACCTGAGCTGATGCGCTCATACAGCGTGTCGGGGGCAAGGTCAGCGCCAACCAGGCCAGACGATGGTCCCCGTCTCCGAGTCGGGCTCGACTTTGGCGAATCATGCCGTGACCAGCGGCGGCTCAACGAATACCAAAGGTTTCGGTGCTTCCCCGATATCTTTTTCAAAGTATGAGCACCGATCTCAAGCGGCGAAGGTGATGGACGGAGCGATCGATCTCGCGATGGAAGGCCGCTCCCCCTATCCCAAGAAGGCCGCTTTCATCGACGCGACGCGCCCTCGGCTGGCCATGCGATCGAGCGGGCCGCTGACCAGGGCCTGTCGGTGGTGCTCGTCTCTGCTGACGGCAGCACTCGGATTCTGCGTCCGGACCTCGCGGCTCACTAGACCCGCCGGGAAGCAGCCAACGCTGTGCGGCTTCTGCCCCGCCTTCTAGTCAGGCTCGGCCCCGATGATCCCTACTCCCGCTCGTGGGACGACCTGCGCCATTATGGTCCGGTTCGAACCGAGCGGCTCCTTCTGGATCTCTACTACGTCTACGTGGTGACGAAGGACTGAACCACTCGGCGGCGCGGAAACGTTGCCGCCGCCCGAGCCTCCGCACCCCGACAGCACGGCTGCCCCGCCGGCCAGCATCAGGGCCGCGCCCCGGCGGGCCTGCCGCCGGGTCGGCCGCCACCCCTGGGTACAGGCGAACCAGGCGAGGCCCGCGAGGCAGAGCAGCGCGGCGACGTAGAAGTTCAGCCGCAGGCCGAGGAAGTGGTGGGCGGGGTCGACCCGCAGCGACTCCTCGAAGATGCGAAAGACCGAGTAGCCGGCGACGTAGAGGGCGAAGAGGCCCGGCGGGCGGATTCGCCTGCGGTTGCCGAGCCAGACGAGGAAGCCGGCGAGCGCCAGGTTCCAGATCAGCTCGTAGAGGAAGGTCGGATGGAAGGTGGCGAACTGCTCATAGCCGGCGGGACGATGGGCGGGCGAGATCTCCAGCCCCCACGGCAGGCTCGTCGGGCCGCCGAAGAGCTCCTGGTTGAAGTAGTTGCCGATCCGGCCGATCGCCTGGCCGACCAAAAGCGCCGGGGCGGCGGCGTCCATGAACTCGGCGACGGAGACGCCGGCCCGCCGCAGCCGCCAGATTCCGACGATGGTTCCCAGGGCGATCCCGCCCCAGATGCCCATCCCGCCGTCCCAGACCGCGAACGGCCCCCACCAGTGCGCCGGCACTTCGCCGGAGCTGGTGAGGTCGAAATAGAGGCGCCCGCCGATGAGCCCGGCGGGAAAGCCCCACTTCGCCACGTCGTAGACCGTGGAGCGCGAGCCGCCCCGGGCCTCCCAGCGCCGGATCGTGATCAGCACCGCCGCGAGGAGCCCGACCGCGTACATCAGCCCGTACACGTGGACTTCGAAGGGTCCGAGCTGCAGGCCGCTGGAGGACGGGCTGGGGATCGCGGCGCTCACGGCCCCCCATTCTCACCGAAAGAGGAAGTAACAGGTAAATAACGAGAACGAGTCTCAGTCCTATGTTAGGCTCGGCGCTCGCCGGCCCCGAAGAACCGAGACCGATGCCCCGCCCTCGCACCGCCACCTTTCTGCTTCTAGCGCTCCTCGCGATCGCCGCGACGATCGCCGGCTGCGGCGGGGCCGGCACGAGCGCCGCCGGCTCCGGCGGGCTGAACGTGGTCACGGCCGAGGACTTCTGGGGCAGCATCGCCCAGCAGCTCGGCGGCGAGCGGGTTGAGGTGACGGACATCATCACCAACCCCGCCGCCGATCCCCACGACTACGAACCGAGCGCGGAAGACGCCCGCACGATGGCCGGCGCGCAGCTCGCCATCGTCAACGGGATCGGCTACGACCAGTGGGCGACGAAGCTACTCGAAGCAAATCCGAGTTCCGGTCGCACGGTGCTGACGGTCGGCGACCTGCTCGGCTTGCAGAACGGCGACAACCCGCACCAGTGGTACTCGCCGTCCTCGGTGCAGAAGGTGATCGAGCAGATCACGGCCGACTACAAGCAGGCCGATCCCGGCCACGCCGCCTACTTCGACGCCCGCCGCCGTCACTTCGAAGAGGTCGGCCTCGCGAGCTACCACCGCCTGATCGACCAGATCCGCTCGCGCTACGCCGGCACCCCGGTCGGCGCCTCGGAGAGCATCTTCGAACCGCTGGCGCCGGCGCTCGGCCTCAAGCTCCTCACGCCGCGCGGCTTCATGGACGGGATCGCCGAGGGGACCGAACCCACCCCCTCCGACAAGGCGACCGCCGACCGCCAGATCGCCGACCATCAGGTCAAGCTCTGGGTCTACAACTCCCAGAACGCGACCCCCGACGTGCAGCGGCTGAACGACGCCGCCAAGGCCGCCGGCATCCCGATCGCCACCGTCACCGAGACGATGACTCCGGAAGGGGCGAGCTTTCAAGCGTGGATGGAGCGCGAGCTGGAAGGGCTGGCGGCGGCGCTCGCAAAGGCGGGCGGCGGCCGATGAGCACGGCAGCGACCAGCGGCGCCCAGCTTGCCGGCCAGCGGCGGCCGGGCGAGGCGATCCGCCTGCAGCGGGCGGCGGCGAGGCGCGGCGCCCGCACCGTGTGGTCCGGGGTCGATCTCAGCGTCGGCGAGGGCGAGTTCGTCGCCGTGCTCGGCCCCAACGGCTCGGGCAAGTCGACCCTGATCCACGCCCTGCTCGGGCTGCTCCCCCTCACCGAGGGCAGCGCCACCGTCCTCGGCGCCCGGCCGGGCGCTGCAAACGCGCAGATCGGCTACCTGCCCCAGCGGCGCAGCTTCGACGCGGGAACGCGGATTCGCGGCCTCGACCTGGTGCGGCTCGGCCTCGACGGCAACCGCTGGGGGTTCCCGCTGCCGGCGGCGCTCAGCCCGAAGGGCCGGGCCGCGACCCGCCGTGTCGAGGAGGCGATCGAGCTGGTCGGAGCGGGCGCGTATGCCTCGCGGCCGATCGGCTCGCTCTCGGGCGGCGAGCAGCAGCGCCTGCTGATCGCCCAGGCGCTCGTCCGCCGCCCGCGCATCCTGCTCCTCGACGAGCCGCTCGACAGCCTCGACCTCTCCAACCAGGGCGCGGTCGCCGCGCTCGTGCAGCGGATCTGCAAGAGCGAGGGCGTCACCGTTCTGCTCGTCGCCCACGACGTCAACCCGATCCTTCCCTACCTCGACCGGGTCGTCTACTTCGCCGCCGGGCGGGGCGTCGAAGGGCCGCCGCGCGAGGTGATCGACGGGCCCACCCTGAGCCGCCTCTACGGCGTGCCGGTCGAGGTGCTGGAGGCCTCAGACGGCCGCCTCGTCGTGGTCGGCACCCCCGAGCCACCGGCCCACCACCACTCCCGCCACGATCATGCACACTGAGCTCGCCGCCCTCTCGCCGAACCTGGTCAGCGACTTCGAGCAGCTGACCGAATACCCGTTCATGGTGCAGGCGCTCGAGGCCGGGACGATCGTCGCCGTGATGGCGGGGGCGATCGGCTGGTTCATGGTGCTGCGCCGCCAGACCTTCGCCGGCCACACCCGCTCGATGGTCGCCTTCCCCGGCGCGGCCGGCGCGACCCTCGCCGGGCTGCCGCTCTCGCTCGGCTACTTCGGCGCCTGCGGCCTGGCGGCGCTGATCCTCGCCGCCCTCAGCCGCCCGGCCGGCGTCGGGCGCGCGGGCGAGTCGGCGGCGATCGGCACGGTGCAGGCGTTCGGCCTCGGCCTCGGCTTCCTCTTCGTCACCCTCTACAGCGGCCAGCTCGCCGACCTGGAGTCGCTGCTCTTAGGCACCTTGCTCGGGATCACCGCGACCCAGGTGCCGAAGCTGCGTTGGGTGGCGCTGGCGGCGCTGATCCTCCTCGCCGTGATCGGGCGGCCCCTGCTTTTTGCCTCGGTCGACGGCGCGGTCGCCAGGGCGGTCGGCGTCCCCACCGGCTTGCTCGCTCTCGCCTTCCTGCTCATGCTCGGCCTGGCCGTGGCGGCGACGGCGCAGATCACCGGGGCGCTGTTGGTCTTCGCCCTGCTCGTCACCCCGGCGGCCACCGCGCAGCAGATCACCGCCCGCCCGGCCCGCGGCCTCGCCCTCTCGGTGGGGCTCGCGCTGGTGGTCACCTGGATCGGGCTCGGGATCGCCTACTTCTCGCCCTATCCGGTTGGCTTCTGGGTGACGAGCCTCTCCTTCGGCCTCTACGTCGCCGTCCGGCTCCTCGGCGGCCTCCTCGTCCGCCGTACCGTCGAGCCTGTGGGGGCCGTGGCCTGATGCTCGCCCACGAGTTCATGCGAAACGCCTACCTGGCCGGCAGCTTCGTGGCGGCGGCCTGCGGCCTCGTCGGTTACTTCGTCGTCCTGCGCAGCCAGGTCTTCGCCGGGGACGCGCTCAGCCACGTCGCCTTCACCGGCGCCCTCGCCGCCGCGGCGGCCGGGGTGGACGTCAGGCTCGGCCTCTTCATCGCGACGATCGCCGTGGCTTTGGGAATGGGACTCCTGGGCGACCGGGCACGGCCCGACGACGTCGTGATCGGCTCGGTCTTCGCCTGGGTGCTCGGCCTCGGCGTCCTCTTCCTCTCGATCTTCACCAACGGCTCCAGCGCGCAGAACGGCACCGCTGCCGTGCGCGTCCTCTTCGGCTCGATCCTCGGCCTCTCGGCTGCCGACGCCCGGCTGGCGGCGGCGATCGGAGCGCTCGCCTGCCTGGCGCTGCTCGTGATCGCCCGCCCGCTGCTCTTCGGCTCGCTCGATCCCGACGTCGCGCGCGGCCTCGGCCTGCCGCTGCGGGCGATCGGCGTCGGCTTCCTCGCCGTGCTCGCGGTCGTCGCCGCTGAGGCAACGCAGGCTGTGGGCGCGCTGCTGTTACTCGGCCTGCTCGCGGCGCCGGGTGGGGCGGCGCGGCTGCTCACCGACAACCCCTGGCGGGGGCTGGCGCTGTCGGCAGCGCTGGCGGTCGGCTCGATGTGGGGCGGCCTGGCGCTCAGCTATGCGATCCCCTCGTTGCCGGCGAGCTTTGCCGTGATCGCGCTCGCGAGCGGCCTCTTCGTGCTGGCGGTGCTGCGTTCATGGTGGCGCCCAGGTCTGCCGGGGGCAGTCGAAGCGGCCTCTAGGATCGAGGCATGAGCGCGGCGACCAAGACCCGATGGGCCGAGCACGCCCTTGCCCATCTCCAAGCCGCCGGCTACCGTCGCGGCGGCGCGCGGACGGCCGTGGTCGAAGCGCTCTCGCGCCACGAGTGCGCCGTCACCGCCTTGGACCTGGACGACGAGCTGCGCCGTCGCAAGCCGGCGCCGGCCCGCGCCAGCATCTACCGCGCCCTGGAGCAGCTCGAGCAGCTCGGCCTGTTGCGGCGGCTGGAAGTCTCGCGGGGGGTCGCGGGCTATGAGCGAATCGAACCCGACGGCGAGCACCACCATCACGCGATCTGCCGGGATTGCGGCCGGATGATCCCCTTCGAGGACCCCTCGCTGGAGCGCGCGATCGATGCCGTCAGCGGCCGGATGAGCTTCGACGCCGCCGAGCACGAGGTGACGATCCGCGGCCGCTGCGAGCGCTGCGCGGCTTGAGCGGGTTGGGTTAGGGGCTCGGACTCCGATCCGCGGCGCTCGGCACGCCGGGACCCGCGGGCTCGCTAGCCTTTTCGCGTCGGTTTCGTTCCCCCAGCCGTTCCCCCGGGAATGGGCGAGCTGGGAATTCGGCTTGCTGAAGCCATAAAGAGGGTGCCGGAGTGGTTGAACGGGGCGGTCTCGAAAACCGTTGGCCCTCGTAAGGGGGCTCGTGGGTTCGAATCCCACCCCCTCCGCTGGAGAAGGAGAGGGCCGGCATCATCGGCCAAGAAATGCCGGCCCTCTCACAGATGCAACGAAGCGCCAGTCATTAGGGCTCCATGCAGTCTTGAGTATAGAGTCAACCTCAACCGGTACGCGCTGAGGTTCCAAAGCGGAGAGGGTGGGATTCGAACCCACGAGGCGGGTTAACCCCGCCCACGCGATTTCCAATCGCGCTCCTTAAGCCACTCGGACACCTCTCCAGGGTGCTCCCACAGGGTATTGGCTCTTCACCTGCGACGGGTCGCAAAGAACTCGCGCAGCAGCGCGGCGCATTCCTCCTCGCAGATGCCGGTAATCACCTCAGGGCGATGGTTCAGTGCCGGCTCGGCAAGGACGTCGAGCACGCTGCCGGCGGCACCGGCCTTCGGGTCGGGGGCGCCGAAGACTACGGTGGGAATGCGGGCCAGGACGATCGCTCCCGCGCACATCGCGCAGGGCTCGAGGGTGATGTAGAGGGTGGTGCCGGGGAGGCGCCAGCCGCCCAGGATCTCGGCCGCCGCCTGGATCACCAGCAGCTCGGCGTGAGCAGTCGGGTCACGCCGCAGCTCGCGCTCATTCCCCGCCCGCGCCAGCAGCTCGCCGTCGCGGAGGATTGCGGCACCGATCGGCACATCGCCGTGGGTCTCGGCCTTGCGCGCCTCCTCGATCGCAATCTCCATCGCGGCCCGGTGGGAAATCGGGGCACTCGTGTCCACGATGCGGGAGTATGTCCCGCTACAACTTCCGCGGCGGCGCGGTGTTCTTGAATGGCGTGACCGGACGCAGGGGTCCGGTGGCGATAAGAGACGGATGAAACGACTTCTTCGCATTTTTCTGCCCGTGGCGGCGCTCGCGGGCCTGGCTGCCGCCGTGCCGACGGCGCAAGCGATGGCGGCGCTCGCGCCGGCCCATCGCTTCGCGCCGCAGCAGCTGCTGGTTAAGTTCGAAGGACAACGGATCGGGCGGGCGCTGTCGCTGCCACCGGGCGCCGGGGTGCGAGACACGGTCAGGGCTCTGCAGGCGAACCCGCGCGTCGTCTACGCCGAGCCGAACTACATCGCCACCGCCTCGGCGACGCCAACCCCCTTCGACCCGAACGACCCCGGGATGCTCGGCACCTCCGCGGAAGCGACGCCATTCCTCGGCGACTGGGCCTTCAAGCAATGGAACTTCCTCCGCTACGAAGGGGTGGCAAGCGAACACCTGCCGACCTCTCCAGGCGGGATTGACGCGGTTGACGCCTGGCGCCACCTGATCGAAGCCGGCCACCCCGGCGCCGAGGGAGTCGTCGTCGCCGTGCTCGACACCGGCATCGCCTACCGGCAAAAGGGGAGCCACTTCCGGCGCAGCGTCGACTTCGGCTCCGGCCAGTTCGTCCCCGGCTACGACTTCGTCGGGCATGACCGCTTCCCCCTCGACGAAAACGGCCACGGCACCCACGTCGCCGGGACGATCGCCGAGAAGACCGATAACCGGATCGGCCTCACCGGGCTCGCTTACAGGGCGAGACTGATGCCGGTCCGCGTGCTCAACCGCAATGGCCGCGGCAACGCGGCGAACATCGCCAAAGGGATTCGCTTCGCCGTCACCCACGGCGCCGAAGTGATCAACATGAGTTTCAACTTCGAATGCGGCAAGAAGGTGCCGTTGGTTGACGAAGCGCTGCACGAAGCCTATGTGAAGGGGGTGGTCACGGTCGCCTCTGCCGGCAACCTCGGCTCTGAGACCTGCGTCTCCGAGCCCGCGACGGGACCGCGGGTGATTGGCGTTGGCGGCACCACGGAGGGCGCCTGCCTCGGCGACTACTCCCTTGCCGGGGTCGGAATCGACCTTGTCGCCCCGGGCGGCGGGACTCCCAAACCCGGCTGCCCCTCCGTCGCCTCGCAGCCGATTTTCCAAGTGACGCTGCGCCCCGGCAGCACCAAAGCCTTCGCCATTCCCGCCACCTACGTCGGTACCTCGATGGCCGCTGCGCATGTCTCCGGGGTCGCCGCGATGATCCTCGCCGGCGAGGCGATCAACCCGAAGCTGGAACCGCGCCTGCGCGTGGACATGGTGACCAAACGCCTGCGCCAGACCGCCCGCGACCTCGGCCTCCCCGCCCTCCAGCAGGGCGCCGGCCTGATTGACGCCGGCAAAGCGACCGAACCGCTACCGCGGAAGGTCCTACGGTGACCTGACGGAGTCGTCAGGTGGTGCGAACGATGATGACGCTGCAGGGCGCGTGGTGGGAGACGTTGTTGGGGACGCTGCCGAGCAGGTAGCGGCGGGCGCCGGTCATCCCTTTGTTGCCGACGACGATCAGGTCCGCCTTGGTTTCTTCAGCGACGTTGAGGATCGCGTCGGCGGGGTCGGCCTCGACTGGGTGGGTGGTGACTTCGATTCCGGCCGCTCTGGCGTCGGCCGCGGCGGCGTCGAGAATGAGGTTGACGTCCTCGCGCGGGCCGATCTCATACTGGACGTCGGCGGGCGCTTCGCTCTGCTCCCCCCGCACGCGCCGGCCGGAGATGGGCTGGTAGGCGCTGACGATGCTGAGCTGGGCGCCGAAGAGCTTGGCCAGGTCGAGCGCCTGCCGGACCGCCTCACCGGCCGTCTCGGAGCCATCGGTCCCCACCACGATGCGATTGAACACGGCCGCCTCCTTCGTCGCTCGCTGAACGGGCCCGATACTAAGCGACGATCCGGAAACTCGTGTGGGGATTGGCTTAAGTGCCAGGCACTATCGGTGCTTGGCCGGCAACCCGTGAAAGCCGTCACCGAGAATTTCGGTTGGCGTTTCGATCAGGCGGACGACGGCGATCGCCATCGCCGCAACGAGGCAAAGAACCAGCACCACCATGCCGACCTTCCAGATCGTGGGCACGGGGGAACCCTAGATCAACCGTCCCTGCCAGCGTTAAGGTGCAGCGATGGCACTGGAGAAGGTTGCGGACCGGGTCTGGTTGCTGCGCGGGGATTTCCGCGGGGCGATGAACATCTACTTCCTCGAAGACGGTGACGGGGTGGTCGCCTTCGACGCCGGCACCAAGTCGATGCGCAAGAAGGCGAAGGCCGCGGCGGCGGAGCTAGGTGGGTTGAAGCGGGTGGTGCTTGGTCACGCACATGCCGACCACCGCGGGACCGCGCCCCACCTGGACGTGCCGGTGCTCTGCCATCCCGACGAAAAGGTTGACGCTGAAAGTGGCGCCGCGATTGCCCCCTACATGGACCTCTCGCAACTGCCAGTCGCGTGGGTACGCCGGCTCTACCCCTTCCTGCTGCGTCGCTGGGACGGCGGCGCGGTGAAGATCGCCGACACGGTGATCGAGGGCGACGAAGTCGCCGGCTTCAGGGTCCTGCACTTTCCCGGGCACGCGCCGGGGCTGATCGGGCTCTGGCGTGAGAGCGACCGGGTGGCGCTGGTCAGCGACGTCGTCTACCTGGTCGACTCGGCGCGGCTGAAACCACTACCGCACGGCGAGGCGAGCGTTCCGCACCCTGCCTGGGCCTGGGATCACCAGAAGGCGAAGGAGTCGGTGCTGCGGCTGGCGGCCCTGGAACCGCAGGTCGTCGCCGCCGGGCACGAGCGTCCGCTGCGGGGCGAGAACCTGCGCGAGACGCTCGAACGGGCCGCCGAGAAATACTGAATCCGCTCACTCCCATAAGTTCCAGCGCCTGATGATCGGGACCTACGCCTCGGCGGCGCTGATCTGCGCCGTCTCGCTGCTGGTCGGCCGGGCCGTGCTTTCGCTGGCGGGGCGGGATGAATGGTCCTGGCTGGAGCCGGCGGTCGGGTTCGGCGCGGTGCTGACGGTGACCGGCCTCCTGGCCCGGGCGCCGGGCCACGGCACCTCCTCGACTCTGGGGCTGGCGGCGCTGGTGATCCTCGCGGCGCTGGTCCTCTGGCGAAGTGGCGTTCGTCCTTGGGACGGATATACCGGTCCAAGGAC
>JBQCCT010000298.1:0-16101 GCA_051961955.1 Solirubrobacterales bacterium | reverse complement strand
CGACTGACGAGATCGCGAAGGCTGCGGAAGTCCTCGGCGCAAGCGGGGCAGCCCGCGAGGTGGGCGTGCATCCCGGGGATCCGCTCGTCCGCCCGCTCCTCGGCCAGCACCAGCTCGACATAGCGGTCGAGCTCGTCGAAGCACTGCTCGCAGGTCAACTCTGGCGCATCCGGGCCGAGCACCCGGCTCAGGAGCTCGTTGTCTTTCCTCATCGGCCCTCACCTCCTTCCTCTACCCGAAAACCGCGCTCGGCGAGCGCCTCGCGCAGTTTGCGACGGGCGTCGTGCAGGTTCTTGTAAAGGGCACCGCGGGTGGAGCCGAGCCGCTCGGCGAGGACGTCGATCGGTACCCCGTTGAGGGTGACCGCGACCAGCACCTCGCGCTGGCGGGCTCCCAGGCGCTCGATCTCGTCGCGCAGGGCGGCGAAGAGCTCGGCGTCCTCGACTCCGCGCCCGGCCGAGCCGGGGTCGGCGAGCGCCGCCCAGCCCTCGTCGGCGAGCGGGATCTCCCGCCCCTGCCAGGCCCGTCGCCGCACCTTCACCGCCGCCTCGAGCAGGGCGAACTTGTAGGCCCAGGTGGTGAAGCGGCTCTCGCCGCGGAAGTCATCCAGCTTGCGTAGGACCGCCATCAACGCGTCGTCGGCCGCCTGCTGGGCGAGATCCTCGCCGTCGCCGCCTCGCAGGTGCGCCAGCTCGGTGCCGCGCCGGCCGACCTCGAACCGCGCCGCTTTCAGCAGCAGCGCGTGCAGCTCCTCCACTGCAGCCTGTTCGCGGGCGCCGCCGGCACGCAGCTCGCTGACCCAGTCGCGGGCGGCGGAGTCGGCGGGCATCTGCATCGGCGGCGTCATCGTTGCGGTCGCCATGCATTGTTAGCGACCCGCGGCGGCGATTCCTTACCCATCGCGTGGTTCCTTTGTCCGGCCATACACGACAAAGGAACCACGACTTGGCGATGCGGGGTAAGAACTGTGCGAAAGGCGACGCAAATGGGGCACAAAGTCAATCCGACCTTTGGAGGTCCCATGTCAACCACCGCAACCCTCGACCCGCGCGAAGCGAGCCTGGCGCCGAGCTTCGGCGAACGCCTCAAGAGCGATCCGGCTTACCAGGCCTTCGTGATCATGCGCATCGCCTTCACCGTGGCGCCGATCCTCTTCGGTCTCGACAAGTTCTTCAACGTGATGGTCGACTGGGAGCAGTACCTGGCCCCCTGGATCAACGAAATCATCCCCGGCAGTGCCTCTACCGCGATGCACCTAGTCGGCGTCATCGAGATCATCGCCGGCATCTTCGTCGCGCTGAAGCCGCGCTACGGCGCCTACGTCGTCGCCGCCTGGTTGGCGGGAATCATCATCAACCTGCTCACCTACTCCGGCTACTACGACGTCGCCCTGAGGGACTTCGGGCTGATGCTCGGAGCCCTCACCCTCGCTCGACTGGCGAGCGTCTACGACCCGCCGGGTGCCGAGGTGAGGCTCTGAGCTCAGCCTAGACTGGCCGCGTGCCGCCGCTGCTCGAACGACTCGGGGTGGAACTGCCCATTGTCCAGGCTGGAATGGGTGGCGGGCTGAGCCGGCACGAGCTGGCGGCGGCGGTCTCCGAGGCCGGGGGGCTGGGGACGATCGCGGTCAACGGCGCCGGAGCGATCCGGCGCGAGCTGGCGGCGGCGCGGGCGCTGACCGGGCGCCCGCTCGCCGTCAACGTGCTGTTGCCGTTCGCCAGGCGGGAGTGGTTCGAGGCGGCGGGCGAGGCGGACGTCGTCGTCACCTTCTGGGGGCGGCCGCGGCGCCGGACCGGCGGCATCTGGCTGCACCAGTGCGGCTCCGTGGAGGAGGCGCGCCGGGCGCAGGCGGCGGGCGCCGACGGGGTGATCGCCCAGGGCGTCGACGCCGGCGGCCACGTGCGCGGGACGACGCCGGCGCTGGAGCTGCTGGAGCGGGTGCGGGCGGCGCTGCCGTCCGGGTATCCCGTCCTGCTCGCCGGGGGAGTTGCGGGGAGGGACGACGCGCGGGCGGCGCTCGGGGCCGGGGCGAGCGCCGCCGTCGCCGGCACCCGCTTCCTCCTCTCCGAGGAGAGCCGCGCCCACCCGGCCTACAAGCAGCGCCTGCTCGATGCCGAGGAGACGATCCTCACCGAACTCTTCGGCGCCGGCTGGCCCGCCCCGCATCGCGTCGTCGCCAACGCGGCCACGCAGCGGTGGCTGCCCGACCGGCGTTCGTCCTTGGGACGGATATCCCGGTCTAAGGACGAACGCCGCGACCTGCGGGGGCCGCTGGCGAACCGAGCCCTCAACCACGCCCTCGCACCGGGGACGCGGTACCTGCCCGACTCGCTGCAGGCGCGAATGATCCGGGCGCAGCGCCCAGACAGCCGTTTTCTCACCCCCGCCGGCCCCACCGACGACGGCCCCGCCACCCTGGTCGACGCCGGCGCCCTCTACGCCGGCGAGACGGTCGCGCGAATCAGCGAAATCCGGCCCGCGGCCGACGTCGTGCGGGAGCTCGCCGGTTGAGAGGGACACCCATCCCTCTCCCTACCGCCTCGCTTCCAACGAACTCAGCAGCGGCGCCAGGCGGCGCAGCTCCTCCAGGTGCAAGCGCGAGAGCTGCTCGATCGCCTGCTCGCCCTGCCGGGTCAGGCGCAGGTGCACGACCCGATGGTCCTCCTCGTCGCCGACCCGCTCGACCAGTCCCGCCTTCGCCGCCCGGTCGATCAGCTCGACGACGCTGTGGTGGCGCAGGACCAGGTACTCGGCGAGCTCGCCAATGGTCGGTCCGGCCGGGTTGGGGTGCCCCCGCACCGCAAGCAGGAGCTGGTGCTGGGCCGGCGTCAGCCCGGCCGCCTCGGCCTCCCTCTCGCTCCAGCGCAGGAAGCGGCGCAGGCCGGTGCGGAAGCCGAGCAGGCGGCGGTAGTCCTCGTCGCGGACGCGGCTCAACGGCTTGCCGCCTCCGCCGGGCGCGCGCGCCGCTGCCCGATCAGCTGGATCGGCCGCAGCGGCCGCGAGCGGTGCCGCTCCTCTTTCAGGTCCCGCAGCCGCCCCTCCAGCAGCTGTTCGAGCCCGATCGAGCCGACGCGCTGCCCGGGCCGGGCTCGCTCGGCGACCGGGAGCGCCGTGCGCCCCGACTCCGCCATCACGTAGGCGACGTGACGGAGGGTGTCGTCGGCGTAGACCGTCGGCCCCTCGCTCACTTGGTTTGCCGCCGCGGCGCCGTCGCTCATCACGTCGCCGACGAACAGCACCTCCAGCGGGTCGACGCTGTATTCGCGGTTGATGTGGACGCCGCGGCGGGCGACCTTCTCGGTCAGCACCGAGCGCCGCAGCACCAGCACCGAGACGGCGTAGGCGGCGGTGGCGCCGATCAGCAGCGGCAGCAGCGCTTCATAGCGGTGGGTGAGCTCGACCGCGAAGAGGACGCCGGTGAGGGGCGAGCGCATCAGGCCGCCGAGCACGCCGGCGATCCCGACCAGCGGCCAGAAGCCGGCGGCGACGTGGGGGAAGACGGTCGCCTCGAGACCGCCGAGCGCGCCGCCGATCATCAGCATCGGCGCCAGCACCCCGCCGGAGGTGCCGGAGCCGAGGGAAAGCGACCAGATCAGCGTCTTCACGATCAGGATGCCGACGATCAGGTCGAGGGCGATGCTGCCGTTGAGCTCGGCTTCGATCACGTTGTAGCCGACGCCGAGGGCTTGCGGCACGACCAGGCCGCCGAGGCCGACGACCAGGCCGCCGAGCGCCGGCCACCACATCCAGTGGAACGGCAGTTGCGAGAAGGCGTCCTCGGAGAGGTAGACGAGCGAGGTGGCGACCAGCGCCAGTCCGCCGGCGAGGGCGCCGGCCGCCAGGCAAAGTCCGTAGGCGGTGGCATCGAGGTGCAGCGGGCCCGGCGGCGCCGGGAAGACAGGGCCGCTGCCGAGCAGAGGTACGCGCAGCGCAGTCGCCACCGCGACCGTGGCGACGACCGGGACGAAGCTGCGTGGGCGCCACTCGAACAGCAGCAGCTCGACCGCGAGCAGGACCGAGGCCAGCGGCGCGTTGAAGGTCGCCGCCATCCCCGCCGCGGCGCCGCAGACAAGTAGCGTCTTGCGCTCGTCGGCGGTCAGGTGCAGGAGCTGGGCGAAGATCGAGCCGCAGGCGCCGCCGGTCATGATGATCGGCCCCTCGGCCCCGAACGGCCCGCCGGTGCCGATCGCGATCGCCGAGCTCAGCGGCTTCAGAATCGCCACCCGCGGCTGCACCCGGCTGCCGGCGGTGAGGATCGACTCGATCGCCTCCGGGATACCGTGGCCGCGCACCTTCTCGGAGCCGAAGCGAGCGACGAGGCCGATCACCAGGCCGCCACAAACGGGAGCGAGGAGGATCAGCAGCGGGGCATGGTGGCCTTCGCCGGGGGCGACGAGGGCAGTGCCGAAACGGTCGTAGAAGACAAGGTTGGTGATCAGGCCGATCAGCCGCAGCAGCGCCCAGGCGAGGCCAGCCCCGAGGGCGCCGATCGGCAGGGCGAGGACAGTGATTGTCAGCAGCCGCCGGGAGACGTCGAAGTCAGCAAGGTGACGAAGGTCGCGCTGTTGGAAGGAAGCCATCTGGGGAAGAAGTATCGTGGAACGATCTATTTTTTTGACGCGAGCCGAGGAGGCGAGCCTGTGACAATTAAGTCGATGGCTGGGGGGCAGATCCTGCAGATCGCCGAGAAGCGGCTTGGGCCGAGGCGGTGCGAGCTGCAGCTGGAGGGCGAGCTCGACCTCTGGAGTGCCGAGCGCCTGCAGGCGGTGCTCCAACGCATCGCCCGCGACAACGAGGCGGTCGTGGTCGGCCTCGGGAGCTGCAAGTTCGTCGACTCCACGGGGATCGCCCTGTTTCTGCAAGCGCGCCGCGAGTTAGAGGACGGCGGCGGTCGCCTCGTCCTCTACGGCTGCTCTGATCAGGTGCTGCGGATCTTCACGGTCGCCGGCCTCACCGACGCCGGCATCATCTTCGACAGCCGCGACGAGGCGCTCGCCGAGCTGGCAACAACCAGGTAGCTATTCGACGACGATCTTGCCGTGCATGAAGGGGTGGATGTTGCAGTGATAGGAGAAGGTCCCCTTCTGCTTGAAGCGCACGGTCACCGACTTGCCCGGTTTGATGTGGCCGGTGTTGAAGCTGCCGGCCCGGGTCGCGGTATGCGTCACGTTGCTGGAGTTGACGAACGCGACCCGGGTCCCCCGCTTGACCCTCAAGGTTGCTGGGTGATAGGCAAAGTGGTTGATGTCGACGGACTTGGCGGCGCTCGCGGTGGCGCCGGAGGCCGAGCCCTTGTCGCCGGCGATGAGGAGGACGGTCGCTAGGGCCATCGCAAGGATGAACGCCCAGCGCCCCTTCCAGTTCCAGGAAGTCGTCATCGGCCCTGAATACGGAGAGGATCCCGTCCCGGTTCAAAGAGGGCCAAAGCGAGCAATAATGAGACCTCCCGGGCGGTTAGCTCAGTTGGGAGAGCACTTCCCTTACAAGGAAGGGGTCACTGGTTCGAGCCCAGTACCGCCCATAGGATTTGGCTTCGCATAGCCAAATTTCAACCAGTGGTTCGAGCCCACTTCCTCGCTCATCGAGACCGCGACTCCCTTACGCAGCGGAGACTATCCCCTCGGCGCAGCGGCAGGAAGCGCGCAGGGCGCGACTGGCACGGGGGCGATCACTCTGAGGCGGGCGACCGAAGGTCAACGGCGGAGATTGATGAGAGCCCACGGCCTAGGCACGAAAAGCGAACTCCTGTTCGGGGTCGCTCCTATGTCAAGCAACACCTCTGAGAGACGACGGTGTTGCTGGGGATATAGATCAAGAAGAAAGAGGGAGAAACAGCACTACGATCCGCCCGTGGGCGATTCGGAGCAGCGGGTGGAGAAGCCGTGGGGCTATGAGGTGTGGTGGGCGCAAACTGACGTCTACGCAGGAAAACTTCTCCACGTCAACGCAGGGCATCGGCTCTCTCTTCAGCTCCACCGCGAGAAGGACGAGTCCTCCTACGTGCTCTCGGGACGGCTGCTGCTGACCCGGGGGACGAGTGCCGAGAGCCTGCGCGAGGAGGAGATCGGCCCGGGCTTCGCCTGGCGTGTCGAGCCGGGGACCGTTCACTCGATCGAGGCCATCGAGGACTCCGTGGTCCTGGAGGTCTCGACCCCTCACCTCGATGACGTCGTGCGCTTGGAGGATCGCTATGGGCGCTCGGAGGCCGATGCCTAACCGGCTGCCTCCGCGATCATGGACGGTTCCTGCAGTGCCCTGAACACGACCCTCACCAAGTGGCGTTTGACACGCCGGCAATCCTCAAAGCGCGACGGGCGACACGACCCTCCCGGTCAGCCTCCCCAGAGGCGACGAGATAATGCGGGGTCAGCCCGTCGCGCCGAGGACGCTAGGCCGGTGACTGGACGCTGCTGTCACCGCGCTTCGAGGGGGAGACTGCCACCCAGTTCATAGTGTGTCGGGCCTTCTGAAAGGAGGGCCGAAGGGCGGTAGTGATAGTGCGGGAGGGGCTCTGAGGCTCGGGGTGCGGTGGGGGTCGGGGGCCTTCTCCGGGTCTATTGCTGGAGAGGGCAAAGTGGGCCAGAGCTTCAGCTCGATGGGTCTGGTCTGGTTCCTCTGTTCTCTGGGCGCTTCGTTCTGTCCTGACGTGGCTCCCCGCCTGTCTGACGAGAGGCCGATCCCCCTCACGCATTCCCAAGAAGGACCGGCCCAATCAAGCGGCGCTTAGCGGCCCTTGAAGATCAACTCTGAAGGAATGCCTTTCAGCACTTCTTTGATCGTCATCAGCCTCACCCCCTCTCCCAAGTCGGCCCACCAGCGCGGATCGCCAGAGGGGAGGGGGTGAATGCTAAAGACGGTTAGAGCATCCTGCGATTTCTGACCCCCTCAACGGACCGGCCGGTGCCTAGCGCCTATGCTGCGAAGACCGTTGAATAGCCGGATTTCGTCTAGTGAAGGAGGAGGGTGGGATGGTCCCCAAAGCCGTCGAGCGCCATAGAGGTAAGCGCAAGAAAAAGCGTGAGAGGAAGCAGCGAAAGAAGGTCGAGGAAATCGTCCAGTTCGCGCTCGCCCACTGGATTCGGCTCGAAATCCTGATCCTGCTGAACGAAGCCGAGTACACGACTTCCGAGATCGCGGAGTTGACCGAGATCGAATTGAAGAAGGTCTCTAACCATGTGCTGGAGATGGCGAATGACGGCGCGATTGAAGTCGCCAAACAGGAGAAGCGGCACGGCACGATGGTCAACTGGTACCGGGCGGTGGAGGTGCCCGAATACACGCGGGAGGAAGCCGAAAAAATGACCGAAATGGAATTGCAGTTGATCGCCGGGGTGATCGCTCAGTCGTCCACGGCCGAGCTGATGGCGGCGCTGCACAAGGGCACCCTCGCCAGCGCTCGGACGATCCTCTCCTGGGACCTCTATGACGTGGACGAGCAGGGGCGAGAGGACATTGAAGAGGACGTCGTTCGACACCTGGAGCGACTGAAAGAGGTCAAGTGCGAATCGGCGAACCGCGTGGCGGTGACGAAGGAGAAGACGACCTCAATGATTGTCAGTGTGTCCGCGTTTGTACGCGCGCGGAAGATCCGAGTTCCACTGTCACGGCTTGCCTGCGAAAACTGATTGACTTCAACTACAAGTAACTGCAAAGGTTAGGTCGATCAATCAGTGAGTGCCGACTGGCTAACCCAAGTCGCCGAAGGCGCTCTCCCATATCCGGGCCGGGGGGCGGTACCGATCAATGCCCTGGTCGCCCCCCGGTCCCCCCTACTTCCTTTCAGGAGGATCGACCCATGGCGCTCTACGGCCGCAACCGCAACCGCATTCCCACAAGCGTGATTCAAGCGCTCGCCAGTCCCGTCCGGCTTCGGATCTTGGAGTTGTACGCACGCGACCCGAGCCGCCCGCTGACCGCCTCGACATTCTTCCCCCACCTCGCCGGGGAGTTCGAAGACCTCACGCTGAAAAAGGTCCACTACCACCTCACTCAGCTGCAGACGGTCGAGCTCCTTCCGGTCTGATGAGCCTTGCCCGACCCGGATTCGCTGCCACTCCCCACGCTGGACGCCTTCGGCGAGGCCGAGCTTCTCGACCTTGACGACCGGGTGGCGCACGTCCTGCGGATGCGCTCGGGCATGGTGGACGGCAAGGCCCACAGCCTCGACGAGGTTGGGGACGAACTCAGCATCACGGGGGAGAGGGTCCGGCAGATCCAGAACCAGGGGTTGCTGCTGATCCGCCAACTGCGCGAAGTGCAGAGGCACCTACGCAAGAAGCCCTCGATCACGAAGCTCTGGAAAACCCGGTGGTGAGGAAGCGGGCGTAGCGGGCGCCGCGGTCGTTGACTGGTCGTCTGCGGCGCCCGCTACGCCCGCATCCCTACGTCAGCCGCATCCCCAGCAGCGCTGCCCGCGCCCGCTCGGATTTCGTCGGGGCGTAGTGGCGGCGGGTCGTGGTGATGTCGCTGTGCTTCAAGACCTCTGAGACGACGTCGATGGGCAGTTCCTTCTCGTTGAGCGCGATGGTTGCCCAGGCCCGGCGGTAGGAGTGCGGGGAGACGCGAGTGGTGAGGCCGTTGACCCCGTCGCACCCGCTGTGCGATTTTGCGGAGGCCGACGCCTGCTTTGACCGCGTGCCACTTCACGAGCTTGCCGATCGTCTGCGGCGTGGTCTTCCGGCCACTGCGGGTCAGGAGGACGTAGGCGGTCTCAGGGTCTGCCAGAGCCTCGCGGA
The DNA here is from genome assembly GCA_051961955.1 of Solirubrobacterales bacterium. Classification (GTDB taxonomy): domain Bacteria; phylum Actinomycetota; class Thermoleophilia; order Solirubrobacterales; family 70-9; genus VAYN01. Next base: position 7,366 of record JBQCCT010000298.1, on the reverse strand, counting down.
TCGCCTCGTTTCGGGTGGCCTCTGATAGCTGCCAGTGACGGTAGAGCCGCAGCGCCCGGATCAGCCGCGGCGCGAGGTCGAAGATGTCGCCCTTGCCCATCACGCGTCCTCTGAGCTGGGCGTGTAGCCGAGCTTGATCGGCACCTTCGGCGACTGCTCCAGCGCGGCCGGGTTCAGGTCGGGCAGGTCCTCTTCGGCGAGGAAGTGGAGGTAGAGGAATTTGATCGCGGCCAGGTAGCTCTTGCGGTAGGAGGGCGACCAGCGGTTTCGCCAGGTGGTTCATGAACATGCGGACGTGCTTTCGCCTGGCCGTGTAGAAGCTCACGCCGAAGACGCTGGCGAGGTAGTGGCTGTAGTGGACGAGGTGGTCCCGGTAGCGGTCCAGCGTCCGGTCCTTGCGGACCCCGGCGTGGTTGGTTTCGATTGCCTCGGCGATCAACTGCTGGTCGGATAGCTCCATGCGTAGCTCCTCGAATCGGTCGAGGAACAGGGCCGGGGCCGAGTCGAAGAGGGAGCTTTGCGTTGGGCCTTGGGGACTCCACGCCCGGTAAATGCCCTCAGCTGGTCTACGTGCCCCGTGGTTCGACATCAGTTCCGAGCCCAGTACCGCCCATCTAAAAGCTGCTGCAAATAGCGGCTTTTTCGGGCACCCTCTACAGCTCTCGGACGTCCCTGCCCAGCTCCTTTGCCGTTTCTGGACGGAACCCCTACATAATTTTACGTAGACAAACTCATCGATTCTTGGTAGATTGCCGCCGCTCATCGCGGGAGATGAGCTTGTGTGGATTCAAACCAAATCAATGAAAGGCAATTCTCAGATGAGGTTCCCAGTAAAAATCGGGAGTATCGGCCTGGCGCTCGTAGCCATGCTGCTGCTCAGCGCCATCGCGGCAGGGGCTGCTTCCGCAGCCGAATTCGGAGCGAAACCCGCATTCCCAGTCAATTTCACCGGGTCCGGCAAAACCGGCCTGCTTGAAACCAAAGGGGGTCGCTCCGTCACCTGCACCGAAACCGTCGTCACCTCGGGGGCCGTTGCAAGCTCGTCGGAAGCCCATGCGGAAGTCGTGTTCCACGGCTGTTTCGCGGAACACCTCCCGTTGCTGACCTGTCAGACGGCAGGTAGCGCGTCGGGCGTGATCGTCACCAACGTAAAGGCGACGCCGATCGACCTCAACGCGACGCATACCGAAGCGGGTCTGCTCCTGACCCCGGCGAGCGGAGAAGTGTTCGTCGAATTCAAATGCTCGTTGGGACCGATCAACGAGACCCTGACCGTGAAGGGCTCGGTGATCGGCAAGGTCCCGACCAGCGAACTGAACTCGTTCCGTTCGTCGCTCCATCTCGAATTCAAAGCGCTCAAAGGCGCCCAGGAATTCACCCAGGTCGAAGGGACGGGTGCTAAACACGTCCTCATGACCGAAGGCAAAGGGACCGAACCTTTCGCCGCCGAAGAATCCGGCATCAGCGAAGCGGCCCCGGGGACGAGCACGCTCAACGCCGAAGAAGGGAAGCAGGTCGAGCTGGCCTCCTGAGCCGGCGCGCCGGTACCGCGAAATGGCCAGCTATGGCACAGCGGTAGGCAACGCGGGGGATGCTGACGGCGTCCCCCGCGCCGGCATTTTCGCGCGAGCCGCGCTGGTCCTACTCGCCCTTGCGCTGATCGTTCTTACGGCTGCCCCGGGAGCGCGTGCGGCCGAATGCGCCAACGAAGCCCGGCGGGCGGAACAGGACAGCACCGGACTGCCGGACTGCCGCGCCTACGAGCTGGTCACGCCACCTGGCAAGGACTCCGCCGAACCGCTTGGCGCTCTCACCGCGAACAGCGAGGAACGCGAACCGGGAGGCGTCCCCGGCGCGCGCGCGGCCCTCGGCGGCGATCGCTTCGCCTGGTGGTCGGAATACGCTCTGCCCGAGGAATCGCTTACCCGCTCCTACGCCCCCGGCGTCCCGGGCCTGCAGTACCTCTCGACGCGCTCAGCCAGCGGCTGGACCAGCGAGAACACGATCCCGCCGCAGTCGGTCGAGTATGGCCTCGCCTGCCAGCAGACCGTCGGGATGGTCGGCTGGTCGCGCGCGCTCGATCGTGGCGTGTTGGCAGACGGCATCGGCCAGGAATCGAACGCCTCTCCTGGCGGTCCCTTCGCCAACCAGGAACTCGAATGCGGCCACGACGAGCCACGCTTGGCAGGCGGCCTGCCGCAAGGCTTCGAAGAGCGCGAAGGGTTCCAGAACATTTTCGTCCGCAACGGCGAAGGCGGCTCTTACCAACTTGTCGACGTGACCCCGGAAGGGGCGCCGCACCCGCGACCCTCACACAACGGGCAGGAATACTTCCCCGCCTCGTTCCTCGCCGGCTCCGAAGACCTCAGCCACGTCGTCTTCGAAGAGGAACTTCCCCTCACCGAAGCAGCGGAACGGATCTCGCCGGAAGTTGAAGCGGCCTGCGAAAAAGAAGAACCGGGCTGCTGGGAAGGCCACGACCACCTCTACGAGTGGACCGAAGACCCAGTCAGCGGAGGAACGGTGAGGCTCGTCACCGTGCTGCCCGGTGGCGCCCCCGTCGAAGGCAGCCTGGCGGGCGCGACCAGGAACAACGGCGGAGGAGGGAAAGAAGGCGAAAAAGGGAAAATCGCGCGGACCCGACTTTCCCCGAACGTCGCCGCCTTCCGCCACGCTGTCTCGACTGACGGCTCGCGCATCTTCTTCGAAGCGGCCGGCGGCCTCTACGTCCGCGAGGATGCAACCACCACCGTCCGGATCGACACCGCGCAGTCTGGGCTGCCGGGTGCCAGTGACGGCGGCGGCAGCTTCATGGCGGCCAATGCTGACGGAACCAAGGTCTACTTCACTGCTGACGCTTCCCATCTGCTGACCAGCGACACGGTTCCTGCCAGCGGCCAGAACCTCTACGAGTGCGAACTGCCTGGAGGGGAAGGCGGGCAGTGCAAACTCACCGACCTCACCCCCGCGCCTGAAGCTGGGGTCCTGGGCGTCAGCGGCACCAACGAGGGCACCCCCGAAGAAGAAGGAAGCAGTAGCCCCTATGTCTACTTCGTCGCCACCGGAGTGCTGACGGGCGCCGTGGGGCCGATTCCCGGTCAGCCCAACCTCTACCTCCGCCACGGGGGAGCCACCACCTTCATCGCGACCCTCGCCGGCGGTGAAGAAGGAACGGCGCCGGATGGCACTCCTTGTACGAAGACCTCGCAGGGGACCTGCCACGTCACTTTCGGCGACTCCTGTGATTGGACGGCGCGGGGCGGGTGCAACTTCACCTACGAAAGCGAACAACTGCAGTCAGTCGCTGGTGGTCTTACCTCCCGGGTTGCCGAAAATGGTCGCTACCTCGCTTTTAACTCGATCAAATCCCTGACCGGCTACAACAACGAAGACGCCGCCAGCCAGCTGCCGGGAGAAAAACTGGATGCGCAGATCTTCCTCTACGACGCCGTGACGGATGAACTGCACTGTGCCTCGTGCAACCCGAACTCAAGCGTCAGGCCGACCGCTCCGGCGGTGATCCGCTGGCCAGCAACCCCCAACGGCAATACCTACCAGCACGCTGTCTACCCTCAACGCAACCTCACCAACGGCGGTCAGCTCTTCTTCGAAAGCTACGACGCCCTCCTGCCCGCGGACAGCGGCGGCGCCCTCAACGTCTACGAGTACGAAGGCGGGTCGGGCCAGCTCTCTTTGATCTCCAACGGACAGAGCGAAACTGAATCGATCTTCCTCGATGCAACCCCCGACGGCTCCAACGTCTTCTTCATGACCGCCGACCGGCTGCTGCCGCGGGACGGCGATTCGGCCTTCGACGTCTACGACGCGCGCGTAGCGGGAGGGTTCGCTGAACCGAGCGAAGCTGCGGCGCCGTGCGAAGACGAAGCCAGCTGCCGACCGCCGGCGAGCTCGGCCACGACCTTCCCCGAACCCGGGAGCGCTGCCTACATCGGTCCGGGCAATGTCAAGGAAGCGCCCGCCGCTCCCAAGAAAAAGCGGAAACACCACCACAAACACCACCACAAACACCATCACCGGAGGGCCGGCAGGCGCAGCAGTCGAGCTTGGGCGTCATCGTCGCCTTCGGCGGCGGACCTCCCCGGCTCGGGAAGCACCGTCGCGGAACCCGTAGCCCAGGACGAAGTCGCCGAAGCGAACACCGCGCCGATAGTCGTCACCGAAGAAGCCGATCACATCGAAACGGTGAGTGCTGAACTGCACGGCAAGGTCTATCACGAAGTCGTCTTCAACAGCCCCCAGTGTGTGGTTCTTGGCTTGGTGTGTCATAACTCGGCGGGCTCCAAAATCACGGCTTGTGCGTTCGAATACGCCTCCCAGGGCTACTACGAAAGTCACGGGCAGTCATACGAAAAACAGGCGACCTGCGAACCGGCGGCGCCGTATCCGGAAACCGATCAGCTGGAGATAGTGAGCTCGGCGCTGACGGGACTCGAACCGCACACCGTCTACCACTTCCGGCTCACGGCACAGAACGAACGCGGGGAAACGGGCATCGGGAAAGACCTGACCTTCATGACGCAGGGGTCGTACGGACCGCCAACCGTCGACGCCGAGGCCTACCGGTTGTCCCATCAGGGCGACGGCACCTTCACCGCCACGTTGAGCGCGCGGATCAACCCGCACGGCTACGAAACCTCGTGCGCCGCGCAGTACGTGAGCGACGTCAAATTCAAAGAATCGGGATACGCCGAAGCAACCGATCTCTCGTGCACGCCGGCAACGCTGCCGGCTGGGTTCGCAGGCGAAGAGGCGACTACGACGGTGAGCGGCCTGCAGCCCGGCGCCCGCTACCACTTCCGCTTCGTCGCTCAGAACCAGGAAGGGAAAACCGAAGGTCCCGACCAGACCTTCATGACCTTCGCGATCGAATCGTTCGAAGCGGGCCCCGATGTTCTGCAGGCGGCCGGCCACCCTGGCGCGCTGACCGAGCGCTTCCGCCTGAGCACGGCACCGGAAAACCCCTGGGGCAGCGTCTATCCCAGCTTTGCCGTTGTCAACGCCAAGAGCATCGTCACCACTTTGCCACCAGGCCTGATTGGCAACCCTCTGGCGACGCCGAGGTGCGAGCAGCAGGAACTGATCACGGCCACCTGCAGCGGCGCGACGCAGGTCGGCCTGCTGAAGATCGAAGGGAACCGTCGCCAGCAGCCAAAAGAACCGTATGAACTCCCCCTCTACAACCTGGTCCCGCCGGTGGGGGTTGCGGCTCAGCTGGGCGCGCCGCTGCCGCTGCCGGTTAACGGCGCCGCCCATGTTGACGCCGGCCTCGCGACTGGCTCCGGTTACGGGATCGACGCCACCGCCCTCGACACGACCGCGGCCGAAGGGCTGATCTCGGTCGATGCGACGATCTGGGGGGTCCCGCACGACCCGAGTCACGACGACGAACGCTGCTGTCCGGCGCCCGGCAAAGTGGAGGTCCCGCCGGTCAAGGGTGGCGAATGCCCGAGCGACGAACAGCTCGCCGGCGACCTGAAGCCATTCCTGCGCAACCCGACCTCCTGCTCGGTCGCGCACACCGCGACGCTGAAGATCGACGCCTGGCAGGCGCCTGGCGACTTCGTTGACGCCTCCTCGGAACTGCCCCAGATGGAAGGGTGCGACCAGGTTCCCTTCGAACCGGGTTTCTCGCTGTCGCCGACGACGAGCAGCGCCGCTTCGCCGACCGGTCTCCACGTCGACCTGCATCTGCCTCAATCCGAAGGGGCAACCGAAACGGGCCAGGCCGACTTGCGCAAAGCGGTTGTCACCCTGCCCGAAGGGATCGAGGTCAACCCCGCCGGCGCCGACGGCCTGGCCGCATGCTCGCCGGCGCAAATCGAACTCGACAGTGGCAAGCCGGCGCAATGCCCGGATGCCGCCAAAGTCGGCACGGTGGAAGTCACGACGCCGCTGCTCGAAGGGCCACTGCAGGGCGGCGTCTACGTGGCGACGCCGTACGAAAACCCATTTGACTCGCTGCTCGCCCTCTACATCGCGGTCGACGACCCGCAGACCGGGATCGTGGTCAAGCTCGCCGGGCAGGTCGAAGCCCACCCCGTGACCGGGCAGCTGACGACGACCTTCGACGAAAGCCCGCAGTTGCCTTTCGCGGACTTCAAGCTTGACTTCTTCGACGGTCCGCGGGCGGCGTTGAAGACGCCGGCGACCTGCGGGACCTTCACGACGAACGCGGTGCTCACTCCCTGGACCGCGCCGGAAGGAGAAGACGCGACGCGCTCGGACTCCTTCGACGTCAACTCCGGCCCAGGCGGCTCGGCCTGCGCGAGCAGCCCCGACCAGGCACCCAACAACCCCGCCTTCTCGGCCGGCACGCTCACTCCCCAGGCCGGCGCCTACAGCCCCTTCGTCATGCGCCTTACCCGCGCCGACGGCGCGCAGGAACTCGAAGGCCTCAGCGTGACGCTGCCGCCGGGCCTGACCGGCCGACTCGCCGGGATCCCCTTCTGCCCCGACGCGGACCTCCAGCGGGCGGCGACTCGCGCCGGCCGCGCCGAGGCGGCGCAACCCAGCTGCCCCGCGGCCTCCAAAGTGGGAACGGTGACCGTCGGCGCCGGGTCCGGTCCGAAACCGCTCCAGGTGGCCGGCAACGCCTACCTCGCTGGCCCCTACCGGGGCGCGCCGCTATCGCTGGCGATCGTCACGCCGGCGGTGGCGGGGCCATTCGACCTCGGCACCGTCGTCGTCAGGTCCGCCCTCTACGTCAACCCGGAAACGGCCCAGATCCATGCTGTCGCCGGGCCGATACCGACCATCCTCGAAGGGATCCCGCTCGACGTGCGCTCGATCGCGGTGAAGCTGGATCGCCCTGAATTCACGCGCAATCCGACCAACTGCGAACCGATGGCGATCGCCGCCACCGCGCTCTCTTCCCTCGGTCAGCCTGACGCGCTGAGCAACCGCTTCCAGGTTGGCGGCTGCGAGGCGCTGCCCTTCGGACCGCAACTGGCACTCAGTCTCAAGGGCAAGACCAAGCGGGGCGCCCACCCGGCGCTGACCGCGGTGCTGACGAGCCAGCCCGGCGAAGCGAACATCGCCGCGACCCAGGTCACCCTGCCGCACTCGGAGTTCCTCGAGCAGGAACACATCCAAACCATCTGCACCCGGGCGCAGTTCAGCGAAGGTGGCGGCAACGGGGAAAAGTGCCCGCCGGAATCGGTCTACGGCTTCGCCCGGGCGCAAACGCCGCTGCTTGACCACCCGCTTGAAGGCCCCGTCTTCCTGCGCTCCTCGAGCCATGAACTCCCCGATCTCGTCGCGGCGCTGGGCGGCCAGATCGACGTCGTCCTCGACGGCCGCGTCGACGCGGTCAACGGGCGCATCCGCAACAGCTTCGAAGTGGTTC